>NZ_MVPX01000223.1:0-20571 GCF_002043085.1 Gordonia sp. i37
CCCCGCGGTGATCCCCCGCCGGGTGCGCAGGAACCGCCACAGGGACGGTGTCGTGGCGGCGGTGGTTTCGACGGTCGTCGTGTCGTCCGGGGTGCGGTCGCCGGGCTCCTCGTCGGCGCGCTCCGATCGGTCGCCGAGAATCGCCGCATCCGGTGGGAGACTCGGCAATCCGAGAAGGATGAGCACCGCCACCGTGGCCACCACCGCGGCGGTGACGTAGGCCCACTGCACGCCGGCCGCGCCGATGATGAATCCGGCGATCCCGGGGGAGACCGCCGAGCCCAGACGAACACTGAACGCCCCGAGCGCACCGACCGAGGGGAGGTGTCTCCTGTCGATCAGCGTCGGTATGGCCGCCATCAGCGCGGCAATGGACAGTGCCCCGATGAGCCCGTCGGTCACGGCCAACACATAGAGCACCGGTAGCGCCGCAGCCTGACCGAACACGCCGAAGGCATTGGCGGCCAACCCCATGAAGGCGAGCGCGGCCGCGCTGCGCCCGACGAGGATCAGTGACCGGCGATCGAACCGGTCGGCGAGGACACCGCCGAGGGGCATGCCGAGGAACGTCGCGAGGCCGGTGACCGCGGTGGCGGTGCCGACCTGCATCGACGATCCGGTCAGGTTGTACACCTGCACCGGCACCGACACCAGCAGCATGCCGATCCCCACGAGGGAGATCAACCGGGCCACGAAGATCCGTCGGAAGGGCACGCTCACCCGTAGCGGGGTGATGTCGATGAGCACTGCTCGGACGGCTGCGGCCATCAGTTCTCTCCAGGTGTCGGGGTCGTGTCGTTCGCGGTGAGTGTCGTCAGTGCGGCGACCCACCGATCGGCCAGTGCGGCCACCGTATCGTCGTCGATCACGCCGGGCTGCGACACCCACGTGGCACTCAGTTGCGGACCGTCGGGCCCGTCGAGGGTGACCACGTTGACGATCAGGCCGTAGCCGGCGGGCATGAGCTCGCCGGGGCCGACTTCCGCCGATTCCGCGGCCATGGCCCATCCGTCGAACTCGAAGGACCGGTAGCGGCCCAGATAGTTGAATTCGATGGCGGCCGAGGGCAGATCGATACCGGCCACATGGCGCAGGAGGCCGTAGCCGATTCCGCCGTCGGGGATCTCGGCGCGGGCGGCGGCCAGCGCGCGCGCCTGTTCGGCGGCATCGGATCCGCCGCCGACGACCACGGGATGCACGGCGGTGAACCATCCGACGCTGCCGGTGAGATCGGCACCGGGTACGGCCTGTTCCTCGCGGCCGTGCCCCTCGAGGTCGACGAGTGTAGGCGCGGGTAGTGCGGCGCCCAATGCGCCGAGCAACACGTCGTCGACACCCACCCGCAGCCGTGCCGGCAACGGACCCAGGACGGCTTGCGCGACCGGCGTGTCGACGGTGACCCGATGCCGGTGGGCGTGGGCCTCGCGATCGGTGTCCGGGGCCGGTGGCCGCGAGAACACCGTCGCGGTCGCCGAGGCGGTGAGCCGTTGCCACAGGGGGAGTTCGTCGCGGCGATCGGCCGCCACGAGTTCGGTTGCCCAACCGGCGAATCCGGCCGGAACGGGGCCGAGGGAGACCGGCTCACCGGCGACGATCTGGGTGTAGGCGGCGATCAGTTCGGGGACGACCACACGCCACGAGACGCCGTCGACGACGAGATGGTGGATCTGCAGGAGCAGACGTCCGGGCTCGTCTTCGAAGTCCAGCCACACCGCCGACATCATCACCCCGGCCGCCGGGTCGAGGTGCTCGCGTGCCCGCTGCGCCACCGCCGTGACATCGCGGTCGGTCTCCCGGCGCACCGGGACGGGTGCCGAATCTGCGGGAATGTCGAAACGCCAGGGGTTTTCGTCGGCGACGAGTCGTGCCCGCAGCATCGCGTGCCGCGTCGTGAGTGCCGCCAGAGCGCCGGAGAGGGCATCCACATCGAGTCCGGCGGGCACGGTGAGCAATGCCGACTGATGGAATCCGGTGACGAGCCGGGCATCGGATCCGGCGAGCGACTGCAGCCAGCGCACGATCGGGGTGGCCGGGACCGGGCCCGACTCGAGACGCGGCAGAGCCGCGGCTTCGGTGGCCTGCCCCGCCACGGGGACGCGCAGGCGTGCGGCGAGTTCGGCCGGGGTGCGATGGGTCATCACATCGCGGGGGCCGACCACGAAGTTCGCTGCACGCAATCGCGCGACGAGCTGCATCGCCACGATGCTGTCACCGCCGAGTTCGGCGAAGTCGTCGTCGATCCCGATCTCGTCCGCGGCGAGATCGAGCACCTCGGCGAAGGCCTCGCAGATGCGTTGCTGCTCGGGTGTTTCCGGCGTGCGGATGACCCGATCGAACGACGGTTCCGGTAGCGATCGACGGTCGATCTTGCCGTTGCTGAGGGTGGGGAATCCCGCGCAGATGACCACGACCGTGGGCACCATATAGTCGGGTAGTGAGGACCGTAGCCGCGCGCGGATGAGGGAGGCCTCGGGTGTCCGATCCCGGGCCGGCACCACGTACCCGATCAGATGACCGCTGCGGGCCACCGCGATCGCCGCCGAGACGTCGGCATCGGCGAGCATCGCCGCCTCGACGTCGCCGAGTTCGACGCGGTGCCCGCGGATCTTCACCTGATCGTCGCCACGACCGCGATACTCGATCGCTGCCTCGCCCGGTCCGTTCGCGCCTGCGGTCGTCCAGCGCACCACGTCGCCGGTGCGATACATCCGGGTGCCGTCGCCGGCGATCGGGTCGGCGACGAACCGCTCGGCGGTCAGTTCACCACGGCCGAGGTAGCCGCGGGCCAGCCCGGCACCGGCGAGGTACAACTCGCCGTCGACGCCGTCGGCGACCGGCAGCAGATGGTCGTCGAGGATGTAGGCGCGCACCCCGTCGACCGGACGGCCGATCACCGGTCGCGGCGTGTCGGACACCCGCGCGACGAGCGCATCGACGGTGCCCTCGGTGGGACCGTAGAGGTTGTAGGCGTCGGAGTCCGGTAACGCCCGCAACGCCTCCCACTGTTCGCCGGAGATCGCTTCACCACCGAAACCGATTGCCGCCATCGATCTCTCGGCACCGCCGAGCTGCCGAAGATGTGACGGGGTGAGTTCGAGGAAGTCCCACCGCTGCTCGAGGAGGGTGGCCGCGAGAGCCTGCGCGTCGCGCTGGACCTCGGCGTCGACGATGCTCACCTCGTGCCCGTCGAGCAACCACAACTGCGGCTGCCAGGAGGCGTCGAAGGCCAGCGACCACGCATGCCCGACTCGCAGCCGCTCGCGGCCGGTGCGCGCCACCGCAGGCCGATGCAGCATCCGGCGGTGGCTGGCGAACAGGTTGCTCAACCCGCGATGGGTGATCACCACGCCCTTGGGTGTCCCGGTCGATCCGGAGGTGAAGATGTAATAGGCGGGATGCTCGGGATGCACCGGGGTGCTGCGCATTTCCGGCGCCCACGACTCCTCGTCCCCGCGGGGTGCGAGCAGATCGTCGTCGAGGCGGTCGATGACGCGTCGTGGCTGGGCGGCCTCGATCATCACCGCCACCCGGTCGTCGGGGGTGTCGGGCTCGATCGGTAGGTACGCCGCACCGGCATGGAGAACACCGAAGATCGTTTCCACCGCGGCGATCCCGCGCGGGAGCCGGACGACGACGACGTCCTCGGCGCCGATCCCGGCGCGGATCAACCGGGCGGCGATCAGGTGGACCCGGTCACGCAACTCGCCGAAGGTGCGTCGCCCGTCCGGTCCGCGCAGCGCCGGCGCCGACGGGTCGCGTTCGACCGCGGCGTCGAGCAGCACGTCGAACGTGGTCGGCTCGGGGCCGGGCCGGTAGAGCTCCCGACGTTCCCGGGACACTCGGATGTCCAACTGCCGCAACGGCGTATCGGGCCGCGCCGCCATGAACTCAAGAATCGTCACGAGCCGCTTTGCCATCGCCTCGACGGTCGGCCGGTCGAACAGGTCGGTGCTGTATTCGATGACTCCGCCCACGCGTGCCCCGGTCGATCCTGCTGTGGTCGCGTCACCCGAGGTCGAGTCCTCGGTGAAGTCGAAGGACAGATCGAACTTCGCGGTCGTCGGTGCGGGCAGCGCGGCGGAGGGATTCTGCTCCGGATCACCGCCGGGCAGCACACCGTCGACGTAGACCACCATCGTCTGGAACAGCGGGTTCATCGCGGCCGAGCGTCGTGGCACAACGGCTTCCACGACCCGTTCGAACGGGACATCACGGTTGTCGAGAGCCGCGAGGTCGGCCTCCCGCACCCGCGCGAGCAGTTCGGCGGCCGACGGATCGCCCGACAGGTCGGTGCGCAGGACGACGGTGTTGAGGAAGAACCCGACCAGAGACTCCAGACGCGTGTCCGACCGCACCGTCACCGGGGTACCGAGTGCGATGTCGTCTCCGCCGCCGAGCCGCGACAGCAACACCGCGACCGCCGTGCGCATCAGCATGAACATCGACGTCCCGGTGGCCGCGGCAAGGCGGCGCAGGTCGCCGACGAGAGCGGGACGTAGTGCGAGGAAGACCCCGTCGCCGCGCCCGGACGGTCGTGGCGGTCGGGTGTGGTCGTAGGGCAGCGCGAGTTCCTCGGGTAGCCCGTGCAGCGCCGTGCGCCAGAAGTCGAGTTGTTTCTCGCCACGCCCGCCCTCGATCAGATCTCGTTGCCACGCAGCGAAATCCGAGTACTGAATGGGCAGCGGCGGCCACTGGGGTGCGTGCCCGGCCGCTCGCGCACGATAGGCGGTGGTCAGGTCTGCGCGCAGCGGCGAAGCCGACCATTCGTCGGTCGCGATGTGGTGGATCGTCACCAGCGCCACGTCGTCGGTGGCCGCCACCCGAATGGGGATCTCGGTCGCCAGGTCGAACGCATGCGCGGCCACCCGGGCGAGATGGGTCGGGTCGGTGACGGTCTCGACGACGATCTCCGGATCGTCGAGGGCCTCGGGACGCTGGTCGGGGTAGCGGGTTCGCAGGACCTCGTGACGCGCCACCACATCGGCGACCGCTGCGCGCAACACCGTCGGATCGATGGTCTCGGCCGGGCCCGTCGGTCCGCCGGGCCGCCAGAGCATCGGCACGTTGTAGGTGCTCGTGGGTCCGGCGACGCCGTGCAGCGTGAGCATCCGCTCCTGCCCGTAGGACAGCACTGCGCGTCCACCCGCGCGGCGCCGCAGTTCCGGTGCGCGCGCGGCGGTGTCGGAGTCTGCGTCGGCGGGCAGGGCGAGGAGGTGTGCGGCAAGCCCGGCGACCGTCGGGTGATCGAAGAGTGTCCGCAACTCGAGATCGTGGCCCAGGGTGTCGCGGATCAGGTTGATGGCCCTGATCGCGAGCAGTGAATGTCCGCCGAGGGCAAAGAAATCCGCATGCACGTCGGCGACCGGGTGACCGAGCACAGCACCGAAGATCTCCGTGAGATCGGTTTCGATCGTCGAACGTGGTGCGGTGGCGCTGTGCTCGTCGACACCGCTGTTGTCGGCGGTGTCCGGCACGGGTAGCGCCGACCGATCCAGTTTGCCGGTGTGGTTGTACGGGAACGACTCACACACCACGATCGGGGTCGGGACCATGTAGGACGGCAGACGTCGCCGCATGGAACGCTCGACCGCCGACACCAGTGCGGTGTGATCGGCCAGGGATCCGGAGGAGGATGTGTCGATGACCGACGGGTCGGTGGGCACGATCCATCCGATGATGCGGTCACCGTCGACGCGAACGGCCGCGGCGGCCACCCCGTCGACGGCGCGCAGGCATGCTTCGATCTCGCCGAGTTCGACCCGGTTGCCACGGACCTTGACCTGGGTGTCGGCACGCCCGAGGTACTCGAGTTCGCCGGAGCGGCGGACGACGAGGTCGCCGGTGCGATAAAGCCGGGCACCGGGCACGTCGCCGGTGGGATCGGCGACGTAGGCCGCCGCGGTCAGGTCGGGCCGGCCGAGATAGCCGCGGGTCACCGGGATCCCGCGGACATACAGTTCCCCGGTCACGCCGTCGGGAACGCGCCGCAGCGACTCGTCGAGGACGAGCAACTCGGTGCCGGCAACGGGCCGGCCGATCGGCACCGTCGGGCCCGTGACGGTCGGGTTGGCGAGCCGGTCGGTCACGACGACGGTGGTCTCGGTCGGGCCGTAGGCATTGATCAGCGACACCCCGGGTGCCGCAGCGCCCACCCGTCGGGCCAGCGCGGCCGGCAGGGCCTCACCGCCGGCAATGATGTGGCGCAGGCTCGGTAGTCCGGCGAGGTGGTCCACGAACAACTCGAGCAGCGAGGGAACGAAAACCGTGGTGGTGACGGCGTACTCGCCGATGAGTCGGGCCAAGTGTCGTGGATCCCGGTGGTCGCCGTCGGCGGCGACGACCACGGTGGCACCGGTGACGAAGGGCAACAACAACTCCCACACCGCGCCGTCGAAGCCGACGGGTGTCTTCGCGAGGACCACATCGCCGGCACCGAGGCGACCGGGAATGGTGTCGCGCCGCCAGCGCAACACATTGACCACGTTGCGGTGGCTGACGACGACACCCTTGGGTGTGCCGGTCGAGCCGGAGGTGTAGATGACGTAGGCCGCATCGTCGGGTCGTGCCGTGCGACGCAGGACACCGGCGGCACCCGGGGTGCCCGGGTCGATTGGCGATCCGCCGGCCCCGAGGAGGATCGTCGGGATCCCGGGCGCCGCCGCCCGGGCGATGGACGCGGTGACGGTGTCGGCGAGTACCGCGACGGGCCGGGCGGCGCCGAGGATGGTGGAGACACGTTCGGTGGGAACGTCCGCGTCGATCGGCAGATAGGCTGCGCCACTATGCAACACGCCCTGGAGGGCGACGAGCTGCGCCGCACCACGGGACATGAGGACGGCGACCACCGGATCGGCGGTGCCGGCGAGGTGTTCATCGAGCCGATCCGCGATCCGCAGTGCGGTGGTGCGGGTGTCGGCATAGGTGAGCGCAATGCCGCTCACGTCACGGACGGCGAGGACATCGCCGTGGGTCCCGGCGTATTCGTCGAGCAGATCGACCACGGTCGTGGAATCGTCGGCCGTGCCGCGCGGACCCCGTTCCTCGGTGCGTAGACGCGCGATCTCGGCGTCGTCGAGCAGGACGATGTCACTCACCGGGACGTCGGGATCGTCACCGACCGTGGCGAGTACGCGCATCAGGCCGCGCAGCAGGGTACGTGCCGTCGACGGATCGAACTGTGCGGTCGCGTACTCGAGCGCGACGCTCAACTCACCGGAGTGCGTGAGGTCGACGACGGTGAAGCCGAGGTCGAACTTCGCGGACTCGGCGACCAACGGCATGAATGTGGCCCTGACGCCGAGGAAGCTCTGCGGAACCGCGTCGAGCGGCAGATACGAGACACTGACCTGAAACAGCGGATTACGGCCCGACTCGCGGCGCGGTGTCAGCCGTTCGACGATGCGTTGGAACGGCACGTCCTGGTGGTCGAAGGCCGCGAGATCGGCCGTGCGCACCCGCTCGACGAGTTCACCGAAACGAGGTCGGCCACTCACGTCGGTGCGCAGCACCTGCGTGTCGACGAAGAACCCGACGAGATCGTCGAGTGCCGGGTCGTTGCGTCCGGAAATGGGGCTGCCGAGCGGGATGTCGTCGCCGGCACCCACCCGATGCAACAGAGCCGCAACCGCGGCCTGCACCACCATGAACATGCTGGCGCCCCGCGCCGAGGCGAGTGCGGCCAGGCGGGCCCGGGTCGCCGCGTCCACGATCGCGGTCTCGGTGGCCGCGGGTCCCGCCACACCCGGTCGCCGCGCGTGATCACGCGGCAGTGGCAATTCGTCGGGCAGATCGGCGAGCGTCGAGGCCCAGAAGTCGAGTTGCTCATCACCACGCTCGATGAGCCGATCCCGTTGCCAGAGCGCGTAATCGGCGTACTGGACCGGCAGCGGAGCGAAGTCGGGTGCGGTACCCGCCGCCCGCGCGAGATATGCGGCGGTCAGATCGGTGAGCATCGGCCGGTCCGACCATTCGTCGGTCGCGATGTGATGTGCGGCGATCGTGAGCACACCGGCGAGAGTGCCGGTGGCAGAAGGTTTCTCCAGCAGATCCAGACGGAACCGGATCGGGGGAGCGGTACGCAGGTCGAACGGGCGGGTCAGCGTCTCGCGGGCCCGTTCACCGAGCACCGCCTCCGGGTCGTCGACGTCGTCGAGCGTGTGCACCTCGACCAGCGTCCGTGCGCCGATCATCTCGGAGATCTGCTCGACCGGCAGGATCGATTGGTGCGCGACGAGATCGGCGGCGCTGCCGGTGGTGTCGGTTCCGTCGCCTCCGTCGACGACGACGGTACGCAGGCTCTCGTGGCGGATCAGCAGGTCGGCCACCGCGGCCCGCAGGGCGTCGGGGTCGATCGGCTGGTGCAGGCGGATCACGTGACCGTAATGGTAGGAGGTGTCGTCGGGATCGAGGCGATAGAGCACCCACAGCCGTTCCTGCGCCGGGGACAACGGGATCCGATCCGGGCGGGGCCCGACGACGATGTCGGTACGCGATCCGGTGAAGTGCACCCGGGCGGCGATCTCGGCGGGAGTCCGAGCCTCGAACAGATCGCGGATGGTGATCTCGGCGCCGAGCTCGCCACGCAACGCCGACACCAGTTTCATCGCGGCCATCGAATGTCCGCCGAGTTCGAAGAAATCGTCGTCGACACCCACCACCGGATCGGCGGTATCGGCGGCGGCTTCGCGTGTATCGATGGCGGCTTCGCCGCGAAGCCCGAGGACCTCGGCGAACATCGCACACAGCCGACGCTCGAGGTCGGTGCGCGGGGCCCGCCGGGTGGTGGCCGGCGCCGGCTGCGGCAGCGCCTTCACGTCGAGTTTGCCGTTGACCGTCATCGGGAATCCGGCCACCGACGCGAACAGCGTCGGCACCATGTAGTCCGGCAACGTCGCGGCGAGGCGCCTGCGCACATCGGCGACGTCGACACCGAGCTCCGGATCCGCCGGAATCAGGTAGGCCACAAGGCGTTTGACGCCCGGTGCGCTGGGGTCCTCGGCGGCGACGACAGCCGATCCGGCGACGTCGTCGAGTGCGGTGAGCGCGGCATCGATCTCGGCCAGCTCCACGCGGTGGCCGCGGACCTTCACCTGATCGTCGGTCCGACCGAGGAAGTCGAGGTTGCCGTCGGCGCGCATCCGCATCAGATCCCCGGTGCGGTACAGGCGCCCGCCGGTGCCGAACGGGTCGGCAACGAACCGCTCGGCCGTCAGATCCGGCCGCCCGAGGTAGCCGCGCGCCAGGCCGGCACCGCTGATGTACAACTCGCCGGCAACCCCGGCCGGAACGGGACGCAGCCACCCGTCGAGCAGGTGCGCACGGGTGTTCCAGATCGGTGTGCCCACCGACGAGGTGTCGGACTCGTCGGTGCCGATGCCGAGTGTGTTGATCGTGTACTCGGTCGGCCCGTACAGGTTGTAGCCGAAGGTCTTTGGGTGTTCGCGCAAAGCCGTCCACACGGGATCGCCGACGGCTTCGCCACCGAGCAGCACCAGCGGTGGCACGTGCGTGTCCTCGTCGAGGAGACCGTCGGCGAACAACTGTGCCGCGTAGGTGGGGGTCACGTTGATGACGTCGATGCGATGCCGTGCACAGTAGGCGACGAGCGCGGCGGAGTCGCGACGCAGATCCTCGTCGCAGACGTGCACCTCGTGGCCCTCGACGAGCCAGAGCAATTCCTCCCACGACATGTCGAAGGCGAAGGACACGGTGTGCGCGATCCGTAGCCGCCCCTGCACACCGGCGGCGCGGGCCACCGCGATCGCCGGCTCGAACACCTTCTCCCGGTGGTTCAACTGCATGTTGGTCAGGCCACGGTAGGGGGTCACCACACCCTTGGGGCGTCCGGTCGACCCCGATGTGTAGATCACGTAGGCCGGCCAGTCCGGGTCGACCCGCGGGACCGGCCAGGTGGGGCCCGCGGTCTCGGGGAGATCATCGATCACCAGCGTCGGTACCGCCACGCCGGCGAAACGCGCAACGACGCGACTGTGCGACAGGATGATCCGCGGTTCGGCGTCGGCGAGGATGCCGTGCAGCCGGTCATCGGGATGATCGAGTTCCAGCGGGAGGTACGCGGCGCCGGCCCGCAGGATCGCGAAGAGCGCCACCACCGTGTCGATACTGCGCGGAACCGCAAGCGCGACAATGCTCTCCGCGCCGATGCCGTGGTCGTACAACACGTGGGCCACCCGATCGATGTGGGTGTCGAGGTCGGCGTAGGTCATCCGGAGAGTGCCGAAGACGAGGGCCTCGGCGTCGGGGATCGACGCGGCCCGCTCGGCCAGCAGGTTGGAGACCGTGAGATCGGGCAGTGGGTGGATCGGGCCGTCCAGGCCGACGTCTCCGGGGAGGTCGAGGTCGACCGAGCCCACCGGGTCGGTGAGGTGATTGCCAAGGATCGCCAGTGCCCGCCGGAACCGGATGAACAGCGCCGTCGCGGTCTGCTCGGAGACCAGATCGTCGCGGTACTCGAGCCGGAAACGGATGTCGGCCGACGGGGTGACCACCACGGCGACCGGATAGTGGGTGTGATCGAGGCTGCCCTCACCGATCACGTCGTGCAGCGCCGCCTGTTCGCGTTCCTCGTCGTCGGTACGGAAGTTCTGCAGCACGTAGAGGACGTCGAAGAGCACCGGGTGCCCGGTCTCCTGCTGCAGCCGCGCCAGACCGATGTGGTCGTGCGCCATCATCTCGACCCGCTCGGCCTGCATCCGCCGCAACAGTTGACCGACGGTCTCGTCGGGCCGCAGTAGCGTGCGCACCGGCACCGTGTTGAGGAACAGACCGATCACGGTGTCGATCCCGTCGACCTCGGTGGGACGCCCGGCGACCGTCGAACCGAAGGCGACATCGCTGCGTCCGAGCTGCCGCGACAACGTGAGATTGAGTGCGGCGGTGATGATCGTGTTCAGGGTGACACCGGCCGAGCGTGCGTCGTCGCGCAGCCGTGCCGACAGATCGGCACCGAGCTCGACGTCGAGGCGTCGGGGCGCGCGAGGAGTGGAGCCGGCCGCGCGGGGCGCGATCAGCGCGGGTTCGTCATAGCCGGAGAGGTGGTCGGTCCAGGCCGTGATCGACGCATCGTCGGACCCGTTGGCCGCCAGCCACACCAGATAGTCCCGCAGTGATGCCTCTCGCGCCGGCACCGGGGTGTGATGGAGATGAGCGAGCAACCGCGAGACGAACAGTCCACCGGACCAGCCGTCCCACAACAGGAATCGCCGGTTCACCACCAGTCGATCGCGGCCCCCGGGTAGGTGGATCAGACGCATCCGCCACAGGGGAGCGCGGTCGAGTCGAAAGCTCGTTGCGCGGTCCTCGGCGAGGATTCGTTCGACGCGCTCGCTCAGGTCGGGGTTGGTGGCGTCGGACAGATCGATCTCGGCGACGTCGGGTCGTACGTCGGCGGCGATGATCTGTACGGGCCGCCCGTCATGCTCGACGAAGGCGGCGCGCAACTCCGGATTTCCATGCAGGAGTGCATATGTCGCGTCGGTGAGCGCCACCGGGTCGATGCGATGGCCGAAGTCGAGCCAGAACTGGGCGGTGTAGATGTCGGCGTCGGCATCCATCTGCGCCTGGTAGTAGAGACCTTCCTGCAGCGGCGTCAGCGGCCACACGTCGGCGATCTCGCCGTGCACGGCGGTCAACGCAGCCAGCTCGTCGGGGTCGAGGACCACGAGATGCTGCGAAGCCGCCCGGGCGACGGCGTCGATGAGGGCGTCGGCCAGGGCCTCGGCGTCGGCGACCAGTCCCGGATCGACCTCGACGATCAGGGTCCGCACCCCCTCCGATTCGACCCCCTCTGCGACGACCCCCTCTGCGACGACCCTGACCCGGACCGGGTGATCGGTCGGCAGACCGTAATCCCCGACGAGCACCGTGGGTTCGGCGATCTCGCCGGTCGCCCCCGCGGCCGTGAACGCGGCGCCGACCTGCGGAGACAGGTGGCGCAAGAGGTCGAGCGCCGGACCGGGCACGGGTGTCGTGCTGCCGTCGGCGAGGTCGATGCGCATAGGGGTGAGCCCCTGGAACGGGCCGGTGGTGCGTTCGGCGCCGGCCGGCCGGAGGTCGGTGACGACGTCGACGAGCAGATGAGTGCCGACGCGTGTGCCGTAGACCGCGCGCACCGCCTCGGCGACCGCCGACAGCAGTTGCCGGGTGGTGGGTGCCGTGGCAGCCGGAATCGTGCGGCGGCAGACGGGTTCGGGTATCACGGCTTCGGTCGGCGTGGCGCCGTCGTGAGGAGCGGGGAGAGCCGCTCCCGGTGCGAGGATCTCCATCCATCGGGGCAGGGCCGAGGTGTCGGTCGCCGCCGCGGTCAGTTCGGCGACGGCCCGACCGAGGGACATCGGGACCGGGTCGACATCGGGTTCTCGCCCGGCGGCGACGTCGGCGAGGGCATCGAGGAGGTCGGCCCGCAGGATCGACCGTGACGCCGGGTCGACGACCGCCGAATCGAGGACCACCGTGAGGGTGTCGCCGTGCTCACCGAGGATCGCGTATGGCGGCTCCGGCTGCTGCGTCGTGGTCGCGCCCGGGATGTCGACGAGCCGGATCGCTGCGGTGTCGGTGGGCGCGGTGCTCAGTGTCCAGAGGATCGGCACCGGGCGGGAGAGGGTGGTGCGCAGCGCATCGTGACGTGCCGACAGACGGCCGAGAATCCCCTCGATCGTCTCGGCGGTCGTCTGCGGCGCCACCGACACGTGAATCCGGCTCGGCGGCAGCTCTTCCGGATCGTCACCACCTGCCCGGAGCCGCAGCAGGGCGGGCGTCACCGCGGCCGACGGCATCGCCTCGTCCTGGCGGACGGGGTCGGCGCCGTCGAGGTGGACGAGCCGGTCTCCGGGGCGGTCGGCGAGGCGGGGGAGGAATTCGTCGAAGGCGGCGGCGAGAGTGCGTGCGTCCTCGGCTGCCCCGTCGACCGCGCGGATGACCACCTCGGCGGGAAGACCCCGGCGGCGCAACTGTATCTGGATCTCCACGTCGGAGACCGGTCCCGACGCCAGGGCGTGGACGACCATCGGTTCACCGCCCATGGTCTGGGTGGTGGTGTGCGACATGACATTCACGCCCAGACCGAACATGCGATACGGGCCGGTCGATTCGGCGGGGTTTGTCGATGTGGCGGCAGCGGCGGCGAGCGCGCGACCGAGATCCTCACCGCGGAATCGGCTGTGCGGCAGGAGCGAGAACAGGGCACGGTCGACCTGTCGGGCGAGGTCGGTGAGACGATCGCGATCGGATGCCTGCACCCGCAGCGGCAGGACACTGGTCACCATCGACGGGGTCGTCCGGATCCGGCGGTCCACCCGGCCACTGACCGGTAGTGCGAACACCAGGTCGTCCTTGCCGGTGCGGGTGTGGGCGAAGGCGGCGACCGCGGCGATCAGCATGATCGTCGGCCGGACCCCGGCGCGCGTGGCCGATTCCCGGAGCACCGACAGACGTTCGACATCGATCTCGAAACGTGCGTGTGCGCGTCCGACGCCCGGCGCCACCTCACCCTCGAGCAGCCGAACCGGGTCGGGCCGGTCCGCCATCATCGTGGTCCAATGCCGTCGATCCGCCTCGAATTCCGGGCCGGTGCGATAGGCCTGCTCGGACTCGATGACCTCGCGCAATGTCCAGCCCGCGGCCGGGGTGGCGCCCTCGTACGCCGAGCGCACGGCCTCGCAGAAGGCGACCAGACCCATCCCGTCGCAGACGAGGTGATGGACCTTCAGATAGATGTACACCGGTGTCGGCGCGCCGGCAGCGCGCCCGCCCACCCGGAGCAGACTGCACTCGGTCAACGGGCCCGCATGAATGTCCATGGGCCGCGCCATGTCCGCGGCCATCCACTGATGGGCGTCGTGGCCGCGCAGGTCGACGATGGGCACATCGAAGTCCTCGATCGGCAGGACGCGCTGACCGAGTTCGCCGTCGAGTTCGGTGAACACCGCGCGCATCGCCTCGGCCCGATCGATGGTGGCCAGGACCGCCGCGCGGAGACGTTCGAGATCCAACGACGCCGTGGCCTCGATGTAGAGCCCGGTGTTGTAGAGCGCGGGGTCGGCGGCCACCTGCAGCCCGAAGTAGATGTCGCGCTGTCCGGCGAGCACGGGCACCACCGGTTCGCCCGCACCGGTTCCGGGGGCTGACGCGGATGCGGACGGTTGGGTCGTCGAGGTCACGTGGGAACTCCGGAATCGTCGAATGTGGACTCATCACGTGCGGACAGGGCGGCCAGGGTGGACAACGCATCCGCCCATGCCACGCCCAATCGCGTCACCGCGTCGTCGCTCAGAAAGTGCTGCAGGTAGCCGAAGGTCGCCGAGAGAACGGGCCCGTGCGCCTCGTCCCGGCACACCACGTCGATCTCGAGCAGATGATCGCAGCCGAGATCGGGGTCGGGCAGCGCCCGCAACGACGACGACTCGGCCGATGGCTGCCACGCGCCACCGCTGCCCACGGTGAATCGGCCCAGATAGTTCAGCAACACCGAGGCCTTCGGCATCGTCGCCAACGCCGCCGAGGTCTGCGGGTTGAGGTGACGCAGCATCCCGTATCCTGCTCCGGCGCAGGGCGTTTCGTGCCATTGCCGGTCGGCGTCACGGACCGCGTCCAGCGGGTCCGCGTCGTCGTCGGCGGGTCCGGACAGACGCACGGGTGCCATGGTGGTGAACCACCCGACGGTGTGTGAGAGATCCATGGCCCCCAGGCCGGCCGCCTCGGTATCGCGGCCGTGACGCTCGGTGTCGACGATCAGATCGGCGGTGCGCAGGACCGCCGAGGCGGCGATTCGCAACGCGCCCAGGAAGATCGATGTCACCCCGACATCGAATGCGGCAGGCGCGTCGGTCACCAGCGCCCGCGAGGTCGCCACGTCGAGGGTGACCACATGACGACGCTGATCGCCGACCACCCCAACGCCCGCGGGTACACCGGGCAGCAGGTCGCCGCCGGGTGCGAGAACCCGAACCCAGTGGTCGAGTTCGCCGAGCAGCTCCGGTGCGCCCGCGCGAGCCGCCACCGCCGCGGCGTGGTCGGCGATGGTCGCATCGGAGCCCGCGGGCAGTCTGCCGTCGGTGTGGAAGGCCACCAGGTCGTCGATGAGGATGCGCCGCGACACCCCGTCGACGGCGAGGTGATGGATCACCAGCACGAGCCGACCGGCATCCGCGTCGGTCGCCGGCCGCAGATGGGCGGCGGCGACCATACGTCCCTGCGTCGGTGCCAGGCGTGCGGCCGCGGCGTCGGAGGCGACGGTGACGGTGTCGGCGACACTTCCGTGGGCATCGATCGGCATCTCGACGAGAATCTCGGCCGCGGGGACCGATCCGGGTGGCGACACCGTCAGGCCCCACACCCCGGCGGTCACAGACAGGGTCATGCGCAACGCATCGTGATGATCGAGAAGCGCTTGGAGTGCGGCGGTGAGGGATTCGGTGTCGGCATCCGGTGGGGTGTCGATCACGAGCGACTGGTTCACGCGGTCCACGGTGCCGCCGAGCTCGCGCAGGCGGTGCATGATCGGCAACAGGGCGACGGGCGTGGGGGCCGAGTGCGGGGCAGCCGTGTCGTTCGGCGCACCGTCGTTCGGCGCACCGTCAGCGGGCGCGACGATCGGTTCGGCAACGCCGGCGAGACCGGCGACGGTTCGGTGCGCGAACACCTCGCGCGGCGTGATCCGCAGGCCTCGGCGTCGAGCCCGGTTGACGATCGTGGTGGACAGGATGGAGTCACCACCGAGGGCGAAGAAGTCGTCGTCGACGCCGATCGACGTGGGGTCGAGCCGCAGCGTCTCGGCGAAGATCTCCTGGATCATCCGTTCGGCGTCGGTGATGGGCTCACGGCCCGCACCCGACTCGGCCGGGGGTTCGGGATCGGGGAGTGCCGACGTATCGGTCTTACCGTTGGTGGTCAACGGGATCCGGTCGAGCAGGGTGATCGCGGCGGGCACCAGGTGCTCGGGCAACCGCTGGGCGAGTGCAGCCCGGACGGCGTCGGCGGTCAACTCGGCACCGGCCGGATCATGGCCTGCGGGAACGACGTAGGCGAGCAGCCGGGGATCACCACCGGGGCCGGGACGGGCGATGGTGACCGCATCGGCGACTCCGCGCAGCGAGCCGATCGCTGCGGTCACCTCGCCGAGTTCGATGCGGTAGCCGCGGATCTTGACCTGCAGATCGCTGCGGCCGACGTAGTGCAGCTCACCGGTCGCGGTGCGGCGGAACAGGTCACCGGTGCGATAGACGAGCCCGCCCGGGCTCGTCGGGTCGGCGACGAATCGGGTGGCGCACAATGCCGGCCGGTGCAGGTAACCGGCGGCGACCTGCGGGCCGGCCAGATACAGCTCGCCGACCACGCCGACGGGGACCGGGCGCAGGTGCCGGTCGAGTAATCGCCCGGTGAATCCGGGGAGCAGCGCACCGACGTCGCTGCCGGTGGCGTGAGCGGCTGCGGCGGCGTCGATCTCGCGGTGGGTGGCGTGCACGGTGATCTCGGTGATGCCGTACATGTTCACCGCCCGGACCCTCGGGTGACGGCGCAGGAAGCCGGTGAGCCGTCGGGGGTCGAGGGCTTCGCCGCCGAACACGAGATACCGTAGCGACGCCAACGAGGTGGGGCCGGAAGTATTGTCGTACAACGATTCACCGGTCTCGGCCGACGACACCGTGGCATCGAGAGCGGCGAACGCCGACGGCGTCTGATTGAGCACGGTGACGCCCTCGCGGGTGATCAGTGCGGCGAGATCGGCGGGGGACCGGGTGGTGTCCCGATCGGCGATCACCAGCCGGGCGCCGGTCGACAACGCGCCCCACATCTCCCACACGGAGAAGTCGAATGCGTAGGAGTGGAACAGCATCCAGACGTCGTCGGCGTCGACGTCGAAGAGGCCCCGGGTGTTCGCGAGCAGCGCGCAGACGTTGCCGTGGGTCACCTGGACGCCCTTGGGGCGCCCGGTCGATCCGGAGGTGAAGATCACATATGCCGTGTGCCGGGCGCCGATCGTGATCTCGGACCCCCCGGCCGGCGGGCCGTCCGAGCCGGCGCGGCTCAGGTAATCGGCGTCGACGGTGAGCACCGGTCGGGCGTCGTCGAGGATCGTCTCGATCCGCTCGGCCGGGTAGGCGTGATCGATGGGGACGTAGGCCGCTCCGGCGCGCAGCACGGCGAGAACCGCGATCACCTGATCGGCACCGCGGGGCAGCACCAGTGCCACCAGGTCGCCCACCGTGACGCCGTCGGCGACCAGCTGCGACGCGAGTTGCGCACTACGGGAGTCGATCTCGCGGTAGGTCAGGGCGGCTGTGCCGTCGGTGATCGCGACCCGGTCGGGGTGTCGTGACACGGTCGAGGTGAACACCTCGACCAGCGTCGACGGACCGCGGGTGGCCTCGGTGGCGCCTCGGTTCTCGTCCGGAACCCCTACTGACGCAAGCGCATGGACCGCATCGGGCATGACGAGCCCGGCCAGCCGCCGGTCGGGGTCGGTGGCCAGCACGTCGAGCACGGCGACGGCGCGATCGGCGAGCCGATGTGCGGTGTCGTCGTCGAACAGATCGGTCGCGTACTCGAGCCGCAGTCGCAGTCCACTGCCGTCGCCGGTGTCGGGCAGCCCCACGAACTCGTAGGTGAGATCGAACTTGGCCGTCCGGGTGGGCGGGAACAGCGGGGTGGCCTCGAGTCCGGGGAACTGCGGGGACACGATGGGATCGCGGTACTGCACCATGGTCTGGAACAGCGGGTGCCGGGCCAGCGATCGGGTCGGTGCGAGCGCGGCGACGAGCTGCTCGAACGGCAGATCGGCGTGCGCGTACGCGTCGAGATCGGCGCTGCGGACACGTGTGAGTACCTGTGCCAGAGTGGGATTCCCGCGCAGGTCGGTGCGCAGGGCGAGCGTGTTGACGAACATCCCGATCAGGTCTTCGGCGGCGGCGTCACCGCGGCCGGCGATCGGGGTGCCGACCACGATGTCGTCACCGGCACCAGAGGCGGCGAGGCTCAGCGCGACCGCGGCGTGGACCACCATGAAGCGCGACGTACCCGTTGCCGCTGGGAGACGGTCGAGGGCACGGCAGACACCGAGCGGGAGCGTGCGATGAACCTCGGCGCCGCGATGGGACGGTTCGACCGGCCGGGCGCGATCGACCGGTAGTGCGATCTCGTCGGGTATCCCGTCGAGTGTCTCCCGCCAGTACGAGAGTTGCTCGGCGGCGAGCGAATGCGGATCGGACTCGTCACCGAGCCGCGCCAGCTGCCAGATCGTGTGATCGACGAATTGGACCGCCGGAGCGGCGGGAACCCGATCATCTCGGTGCTCGACGACGGCGCGATACCCGGCAGCGAGTTCGTCGAACAGTCGTCCCGCCGACCACTCGTCCGCGGCGATGTGATGCACCGTGATCAGCAACACCGACGATGTCGCCGACAGGGCGATCAGGTCGGCGCGCAGGACCCGGTCGCGGGCGAGATCGAACGGTCGTGCGATGAGCGCGGCCATGGTTCTGTCGAGGTCGGTGGTGTCGTGCTCGGTGGTCCCCGGGCCGTGCTCGTCGAGGCGGTGCTCGTCGAGTGTCGTCGCCACCGCATCCGGGGCATCGATGACGGGATGGCCGTTGACGATGCGGGTTCGCAACACCTCGTGGCGGGTGACGATGCCGTGTAGGGAGTCCCGCAGGGCGCCGGCATCGATCGCGGTGCCGGCGTGGGCGTCGAGCCGGACGGCGAAGGCCACCGTGTAGGCGGAATCGTCGACTCCGGCCTGGAACAAGAGCCGTTGTTGAGCCGGCGACAACGGCAGCGGATCGGGGCGCTCTGCGGCGCGGGGCCCGGACCCGCCGGTGGTGTCGTCTGCATCCGTGGCGTCGCGGCCGTCGGCAAGTGGGAGCAACCCCGCCAGATCGGCGAGTACCGGGTTGTCGAAGACGTCGGCGACCTGCAGTGCCCGGCCGGTGGCGACGCGCAGCCGGGTCACCATCCTCGTCGCCGACAGTGAGTGGCCGCCGAGATCGAAGAAGTTCGCATCGACGACCGGTTCATCGATGCCGAGGACGTCCGCGGCCGCGGCGACCACGAGTCGTTCGTTGTCGGTCCGGGGCTCCCGGCCGCCGGTGCTCGCAGCGTGGTCCTCGGGGGCGATGAGTGCCCGGCGATCCACCTTGCCGCCGGGGGTGAGCGGCAACTCGTCGAGCACGGTGATCGTCGACGGCACCATCGCCGCGGGTAGGGCCTGACCCACCGACGCGGTGACCGACTGCGGTGACACGGTCCCGGAGACGAACGCGTGGATTCGGTGGTGGCCGTCGCGAGTTCCGGTGGTGGTCACCGCGGCCTGCGCCACGCCGTGCACGGCGGTCAGTGCGGCTTCGACCTCGCCGAGTTCGACTCGCACACCGCGGATCTTGACCTGTGCGTCGCGGCGTCCGAGCAGGCGCAGTCGCCCGGCGGTGTCGATCAGCCCTCGGTCACCGGTCCGATACATCCGTGCACCACCGGTGACGTCGGCGACGAAATGGGTGGCCGTCCACTCGGGATGCGCGCGATAGCCGCGTCCGAGTTGTCCGGCGCCGGGCCGTATTTCGGACACATACACCTCGCCCGCGGTGCCTGCCGGTACCGGACGCAGCAGGTGATCGAGTACGACGATGCGCGTGCCCGGCACCGGTGTTCCGACGTGGATCGCGCCACCGTGGTCGCCTGTGATCGCGCCCGTCGTGACATCGCCGGCGACCTCGGAGGAACCGTAGGAGTTGATGACCTCACCGGCATGTGGGGTGAGCGCAGCCGCGACGGCCGGGGGCAACTGTTCACCGGAAACGATCCACCGATCGAGATCCGGTGCACGACCGTCCTCGACGATGGTGTGCGCGAGTGACGGCACGGCGGTGATCTGCCGGACGCCGTGGGCGGCAGCGAGTTCGGCGAGTCGGCCGGCGTCACGGAGTTCGGCGTCGGAGGCGAGGACGACGGTGGCCCCGGCCGACAACGCGCCGAGGAGTTCGGTGGTTCCGTCGATGAAGGCGATCGAACTCTTCGCCAGGACCACCGGGGTTTCCCAGTCGGTGGCGGCCCAGGAGAGCCGGCGAGCCAGGGCGCCTGCGGTGCCGATGACTGCCTTCGGTGTACCGGTGGACCCGGAGGTGTAGACCAGGTAGGCGGCCGAATCCGGATGCGGCGATACCGGTTCGGTGTCGGACACGGTGTCGGCGGCGAGCTCAGCGCGGGTCAGTTCGGTCCGGGTCAGCTCGGCGTGGGTCAGCTCGGTGCAGGTCAGTTCGGCGGCGAATGCGTCGTCGACGACGAGGTCCGGGCGCGCGTCGGTGAGCATGAACTCCACCCGGGCCCTCGGGTAGGCGGGATCGATCGGTAGGTAGGCGGCGCCGACCCGGAGCACGGCGAGCAGCACGGCGACCATGCCCGGCGTGCGGTGCGTGTGGATCGCGACGATCGACTCGGTGCCGATACCCCGCGCCCGCAGCGCGGCGGCGGCGCATGCCGCGGCGCGGTCGAGGTCGCGGCGTGAGACGCTGACCTCGCCGGCGAGGAGAGCAACCGCGTCACCCTGTCCGGCGGCGAGGTGTG
>NZ_MVPX01000224.1:0-25389 GCF_002043085.1 Gordonia sp. i37
GGCGGGGGGGGGGGGGATCGTCTCCAGCATGCCGAGGAGGCGATCGAGCAGCGCCGGGTCAGCGCCGCGGTGCTCGAGCAGGATTCGGATGTCGGGTTCATCCTCGACGAGAACCGTTGCGGCGTAGGTGTTCTCGTCCTCGAGCTGGGGTCGGACCGCGCCGCGGGGAAAGCTCTCGAAGACGAGCAGCGTGTTGAACAGTTCCCCGAGCCCGGTCGCCGCGCCGATGTCACCGAGAGCGGTGTGGTGATGGGGGAGCAGGGCGAGCTGTTCCCGCTGGAGTCGGGTGATGAGCTCGACGACGGTCTCGGTGGGGTCGAGCCGGACCCGCACCGGGATCGTGTTGATCAGCATGCCGACCATCTCGTCGACACCGGGCAGTGCGGGATCACGGCCCGAGACCACCGCGCCGAAGACGACATCGTCGGAGTCGTCGAGGTCGGCGAGCACCAACGCCCACGCGACCTGGATGAGGGTGTTGACCGAGGCGCCCGCGGATCGTGCGGTGGTACGTAGCTGCCGCGACGCCTCGACACCGAGGGAGCGTGCGATCACCCGGGAACGGTGTGCGGCAACGGGATCGACCGGTACGAGGGTCGGTGCCCGCAGGCCAGTCAGCGCGCGACGCCATGAGTCCAGTCCGCTCGGCAGCGTCGTCCGCCACCGATGGAAGTCACTGATGGGAACGACCGGGTCGAGTGGTTCGCCGCGCAGCACGTGCACGATCTCGTCGACGACGCGGTGCAGGGACCATCCGTCGAGGGCCACGTGGTGGACCACCAGCAGCAGGTGTGCGGTACCGGCGCGCGAGTCGCGGGTCACGACCGCGCGCAGGGGAGGTGCGGAGGTCAGGGAGATCCCCTGCCGGCGCAGGGATTCGCGGAGGCCCTCGGGCCCCCCCGACTCGGCGGGATCGACGGTGTCGATCCGGATCTCGACCTCGGTGTGCACGCGGGCGACCGGCGCCCCGGTACGCCGTCGCGTGTAAGAGGTCCGCAGCATGGCGTGCCGGGCGATCACCGTCTCCAGCGCCGACCGTAGCGCCGAGTCGTCGACATCGCCGGAGTCGGCACCGGACGCGACGACGGCGAGGTCGAGATCGGCGATGATCAGATACGGGTCGTGGGAGTCGTGCTCGCGCGATCGCGTGGAGTGATAGACGATCGCCTCCTGCACCGCGGTCAGTGGCAACACGTCCTCGAGCACCGGCTTCGCCTGCGTGTCAACGCTTTCGGTGACGGCGCCATCTGTTGCCTCCGGAGCGCTCACAGCAGGTCCTCCCCGATCAGGTCGTCGAGCTCGTCGGCGTCGATCCCCGCGGTGGTGTACGCACGGGGTTGCAGGCGGTGCTCGTGTGGTGGTGTACCGCGCTCCGGATCGCCGCCCGGATCGGTGCCCGCCGATCGGGAGACGATCGACGCGACTGCCGCGAGCCGGGCGACGGTCGGATGGTCGAACACGTCGAGAGGGGTGAGACGCACACCTCCGACGGCTGCGCGGGCGACGACGCGAACGGCGGTGAGGCTGTCACCGCCGAGAACGAAGAAGTCGTCGTCGGCGCCGACGCCGGCAACCCCGAGCACCTCGCCGACGATCTCGGCGAGGATGCGTTCGGTGTCGGTGACCGGGGCCCGACCCTGACCGGCCAGAGCCTGAAAGTCCGGTGCGGGCAACGCAGTGCGATCGACCTTGCCGTTGGGGGTCAGCGGGATCGCCTCGAGCACCTGCACGGTGGCCGGGATCATGTAGTCCGGCAGCCGCCGGGCCAGATGTGATCGCAGCGCCGACGCGTCGATCCCGGATTCTCCGGCGGGGGTCGCGTAGGCCACCAACCGGCCGTCACGCTCGACCACGACGGCGCGCTCGATCGAGTCATGTTCTGCCAGTGCGGTTTCGATGTCACCGAGCTCGACGCGGAAACCCCGGATCTTGACCTGGTGGTCGGTGCGGCCGAGGCATTCGATCTGCCCCGTGGCCCGGCTGTGTTCCGATGTCCTGCGGCGAGCCAGATCGCCGGTGCGGTACATGCGTGTCCCGGGCGCCCCGAACGGGTCGGCGAGGAAACGTGTGGCGGTGAGCCCGGCTCGTCGGTGGTATCCGCGGGCCAGTCCGGCGCCACTGAGGTACAGCTCGCCGATCGCGTCGTCGGGGACCGGGCGCAGGGTGGCGTCGAGGATGCGGACCCCGGTGTTGGCGATGGGCGAGCCGATCACGATCGCGTGTTCATCGACCACCGGTGCGGTGGTCGACCAGATGGTGGTCTCGGTCGGTCCGTACATGTTGCGTACCGATGCCGCCGCATCGAGCAGGCCGGCGGCAACCCGGGTGGGAAGTGCCTCCCCGCCGACGAGCACGTCGACCCCGCGTAGGGCCTCGGCGTGGTCTGAGTCCAACAGCGCCGACCACAACGACGGGGTGGCCTGCATGTGGTCGATGCGGTGGGTGCGCAGCAGCCCCGCGAGCCGCCCGGGATCGTGGACGTCGTCGGCGTCGGCGAGGACCACCGTCGCGCCCGCGGCAAGGGGGACAAGGGTTTCCAACAGGGCGATGTCGAAGGCGATGGTGGTGACCGACAACACCGATCGCCCCGGCCGATAGCCGATCTCGTCGATCATCGCGTCGGTGAAGTTGCGCAGTGCGCCGTGCCCGACGACGACACCCTTGGGGGTGCCGGTCGAGCCCGAGGTGTAGATCACGTAGGCGGGATCGCCGTCCCGACCGCCGGCACGGCCGGCACGCCGGGTCGACGAGGCGGTGTGCTCCCGAAGCCGACGGACACTCACCCCGGTGGGGCCCTCCTCGACGACGGCAACCGGGTCGGCGTCGGCGAGGGTCGCCGAGATCCGTTCGGCCGGAAAACCCGGGTCGAGCGGCAGGAATGCCGCGCCGCTGCGATGGACGGCGAGGAGTGCGACGACGAGATCCACCCCGCGGGGCAGCGCGACGGCGACGATGTCCTCGGCATCGAGTGCGCCGAGCTCGTCGGACACCGAGGCGATACGGGTGCGCAGTTCATGATGGTCGATGCGCGCCGCGCCACAGATGAGGGCGATCGCGTCCGCGGGTTGGGCGGCGATCCGATCGAGCAGAGATGTCGCGCCGATCGGGGTGCGGGTCCTGGCGTCCTCGTCGCGGATTCGGGCCGCGCGGCGCTCGTCGGCAGCGCCGTCCAGCGAGACCGCGCCGATGCCCGCGGTGGGCCCAGAATCGGGGCGCACGGAGTCGATGGTGCGGGCCGCCGCCTCGGCGAATTCGGCTATGCTGCCGAGGATTTCGTCGACGCGCCGTGGTGGGTACAGGTCGGCGTCGGCGTCGAGGACCAGTTCGAGATCGCCGTCGAGGTCGGCGGCGGTGATCGCCATGTCGACGAGCGGCCCCCGAGCCAGCGACCGCACGTCGGCGACATGCCCGCCGACGGTGACGGTCGCCGAGAACGGCTTGATGTTGAGCGTGGGACCGGTCGCGCCGTCGACGCCTCGTCGCCGCAGGTCCCGAACGATGTCCTCGCCACGGTATCGGGCGTGGGGTGAGACGGTACGCAGGCGGTCGGTGACCCCGGCAGCGATCTCGGCGATCGAGCGGTGTGCGGGCGTGTGGACGCGCAACGGAATCACGTTGACCGCCGAACAAGCGCAGTTGGCCACCGGGGAGCCGAGCCGGTTCATCATCGGGAAGCCGAGCACGACGTCGTCGGTGCCCGCGAGCCGACCGCAGAAGGCGGCGATGACGGCGGTCAGCATCGACGGATTCCGGGTCAGCGCGCCGCACGCGGGAATCACGCTGCGGCGGGTGTGGATTCGGGAGGCGACCCGATGTCCGCGCGGGCGGTCCGACAGTGTCAGCGGAGCCGTGATCCCGGTCAACTGGTCGGCCCAGAACGTGCGGTCGTCGGGGCCCGCTGCGTCGAATCCTGGTGCGTCGAATCCTGGTGCGTCGAGTCCATCGGGGAGGTCGGTGACCGATCGGAGGCGGCGCGGGTCGGCGGGATCGTCGTAGAGGTGGCCGATGCGGCGGGTCAGGAGGCCGAGTCCGTAGGCGTCGAGCACCAGATGGTGGGCCACGATGACCAGGGCGATCCGGTCGCCGGCACGCAGGATCTCGACCCGGGCGCAGGGGCCGGTCCGCGGATCGATGGACCCGGTGACGACGGTGCGTGCGTGTTCGAGTGGCGCGTCGGCGTCGGGTCGGAGCTCGACGCGGGTGACCGGCACCGGGTCCCCGAGGACGAAGTGCAGGCCCGAGCCCGGATCGGAGTCGGTGGCGGGGGTGGTCTCGACGAATCGGGCGCGGAGCAGATCGGCCTCCGTCACCGCCGCCGCGACGGCGGCGGTCAGCCTGTCCAGGTCGGGCGCGGAACGGAATTCGACGAGCTGACCGATCGTGAACACCGCAGACGCCCCGACCACCGACTGCGCAGCCCACAATCCCAATGCGGCCGCGGACGCGGGGTACGAAGGCTCGCGTGCGGCGAGATCGAGCTCAAGCATGATAGGAGAGCCTACCCTTGCTTAGGCGAGGATCATCACACGGGACGCCGACTCCGAGCGCGGGCGTAAATTAGGCCAGGCTAAGCTACTGTGGCGACCGCGGACGGTGCCTCGCTCACCGTACCGACCCACGATCCCACCGCATCCGGTGGCCGTACGAAGTGAGGATCTGCCCATGGCATCTGTGGATGCAGTTGTGACCCGCGACCGGATCATCGGCGACATCGCCGAGATCCTCGACGTTCCCGCCACCGAGATCACCGACGACACCAACGTCCTCGACATCGGCCTGGATTCGGTGCGATTGATGTCGCTGATCGAGCGGTGGCGCGCCGCAGGTGCGGTGCGCGCCGATCTGGTGTCCTTGGCCGCCGATCCGGTGGTCGGTTCCTGGGTACATGAACTGTCGATGGAGCAGGCCCGATGAGCGAGGTCACGACCGAGAGCGTCGACGTCGTCGTCGTCGGTGGCGGTCCGGGTGGGTCGACCACCGCCACGTTGCTGGCCAAGAGCGGCCGCCGCGTGATCCAGATCGAGAAGGAGACCTTCCCGCGGTATCAGATCGGGGAGTCGTTGTTGCCCTCCACGATTCACGGGGTGTGCAAGCTGCTGGGCTGCTATGAGAAGGTCCGCGACGCCGGCTTCATGCACAAGCGCGGCGGCAGCTTCCGGTGGGGCACCAACCCGGTGCCATGGAACTTCCTGTTCGCGATCTCCCCGGAATTCGCCGGCGAGGGCTCCTACGCCTACCAGGTTGAGCGGATGAAATTCGATCACATCCTGCTGGAGAACTCGGCCGAGAACGGCGTCGACGTTCGGCAGAACTGCCGCGTGAACGGCGTCGACACCGATGAGACGGGTCGGGTGACCGGGGTGCGCTACCTCGACGCCGACCGCGTCGAACACCACGTGCGGGCCCGGTTCGTCGTCGATGCCTCCGGCAACACGACCCGACTGTCCTCGCGCGCGGGCGGCGAACGCGTGTACTCCGAGTTCTTCCAGAACGTCGCGGTCTTCGGGTATTTCGAAGGCGGCAAACGATTCTCGGCGCCCGATGCGGGCAACATCCTCTGCGCGGCGTTCGACGAGGGCTGGATCTGGTACATCCCACTGTCGGACACGCTCACCAGCGTCGGGGTGGTCGTCGCGAAGGACAAGGCGCAGCATGTGCTCAACGCGCAGGAACAGACCTTGCAGCACTACATCGACCGGTGCGAGATCGTTCGCGACATGCTCGCCGACGCCACGCGGGTGACCGAGGGCACCTACGGCGAGATCCGGATCCGCAAGGATTACTCGTATGCCAATACCCGCTTCTGGGGCAACGGCATGGTGCTCGTCGGCGACGCCGCATGCTTCATCGATCCGGTGTTCTCGACCGGGGTGCACCTCGCGACGTATTCCGGTGTGCTGGCTGCACGTTCGATCAACAGCGTGCTCGACGGCACGATGTCCGAGGAGCGTGCCTTCGGCGAGTTCGAGGGCCGCTACCGCCGCGAGTACGCCGTGTTCTACGAATTCCTCTCGGCCTTCTACGACATGGAGCAGTCCGAGGACTCGTACTTCTGGAAGGCGCGCAAGGTCACCAACTTCGACCGCAACGACATGACGGCCTTCGTCTCCCTCGTCGCCGGCGGCTACTCGGGAGAGGACGCACTGACCGACCCGTCGTCGATCGTCTCGCGATTCCGCCGGTCCTCCGACGCACTGACCGAGGCCGCCCGAGCCACCGGCGGTATGGACACCGACTCCGGCCAGCGGATGGGGCACATGTTCGGTGCGCCGGTGGTGCGTGAGGTGATGGAGGAGATGAACGCCCTGCAGGCACGGGGCGCGGTCGGCGACCGCGCGACCGAACCGCCGCTGCTCGAGGGCGGTCTGGTGCCCTCGGCCGACGGACTCGCGTGGGCCGAACCGGTACAGATCGCGGTCTGACCGGCCGTTCGCCCGCCGTCCCGACGGCTCAGCGGATACCGAGGGCGGCGAGGATCGTCGCGAACTTGGCGTCGGTCTCGGCGAGTTCGGTGTCCGGGTCGGAGTCGGCGACGATGCCGCCTCCGGCCCACGTGGTGATCTCCCGGCCGCCGGGAGCGATCTCGGCGCAGCGGATCGCGACCATCCACTCACCGTCACCGGCGACGATGGTGCCGTCGCGACCGCGTGTCGGGGCGCCGGCCCACCCGATCGCCCCGGCGTAGAAGCCCCGCCGGCCTTCGGTCGCGACGATGTGATCGCGGGCCAGGTCGGTGGGAGTGCCGCAGATTGCCGGAGTCGGATGGACGGCCATGGCGAGATCGAGGGCCGTGGTCGACGGGTCGGCGATCTCACCGCGGATCGGGGTGCCCAGATGCCACATCGTCGGCGTCGTCATGAGCTCGGGTTCGTCGGGCACGTCGAGCGTGCGGCACAACGGGGCGAGCGCCGCCCGTAAGGCATCGACGACGAATCGGTGTTCGGTGCGATCCTTCGTCGAATTCGCCAGTGCCCGACCCTGTTCGGCGTCGAGCCGGGGATCGGTCAGGCGTGCCGACGAACCTGCGAGCGGATAGGCCGACACGATGTTGCCGCATTTGCGGATCAACACCTCCGGGCTGGCGCCGACCAGTTGGGAGAGCGAACCCGATGTCGGACCGGGAAGGTCGGTGACGAACACCGATCCCCGCGGATCGATGGCACGCAGTCGCGCGGCCACTTCCCACCCGGTCACCGGCACCGCGGAGTGGACCGTCAGGGCGCGTGCGAGCACCACCTTCGCCAGCGCGTCATGGGGGTCGGCGAGCCGGTCGATCGCCGCCGCGATCCGGCGACAATGGTCGGCCGGCGACGGCACGGCGGCCACGATGCGGGACTGAGCCACCGGTCGCCCGGCGCGGTGGTCACCGAGGGCGACCGTCTGCGGAATCCACCGACCGTGGTGCAGTTCGATCCGGTCGGGCGCGATGAGTGACACCTGCTCACGGATATCGAAGGGCAGGGCTCCGACCACTGCGGTCACCGCACCGTCGCGCAGCGCGGAGGCGGCCGCCTCCGCGCGGCGGTACACGGTGCTCCTCCCCATGCCGATCACGTGGTAGGTGTTGCGGCACAACAGAAAATGTGCGTCATCGGCGGTACCGGACAGCGCGGTCGCGGTGCCGAGGGCGTCGGGAGTGTGCTCGGCCGACGTCGGCGATGAGATCATCTCGCGTGTTCTCCGATCGGGATGGGTGAACGGTCGATCTGTGGCGATCGGGGTGGTCACCGGGCATGACGCGTCCGATTAACGGGCGCCTGGAGATTAGGTTAGACTTACCTTCTGAACGTCGGCAAAGGTGCCACCGGATGGCGCCGATCGGCGCGCCTGACCGGACCCGATATACCCGGGCCCGGGTCCGACAGCCCCGAGTCCCACAGCCCCGGCGAGGGAGTAGAGGAGTAGCGCGTGTGCAGTGAGCACCTTTCCACGGTGGACCTCGTCGGCATCGGGTTCGGTCCGTCGAATCTGGCGCTGGCCATCGCTCTCGAGGAGCACAATCGCACTGCCGCAAAGCCGATCACCGCGCAGTTCTTCGAGCGACGGGATCGATTCCAATGGCATCCCGGGATGCTGCTGCCGGGCGCCACCATGCAGGTGTCGTTTCTCAAAGATCTGGCCACACAACGGAATACGGCCAGCGACTACACGTTCTTGAAGTATCTTGCCGAGCGGGACCGGCTGACCGACTTCATCAACCTGCAGACCTTCTTCCCGCTGCGCTCGGAGTTCCACGACTATCTGCAGTGGGCAGCGGCGCGAGTGTCGATACCCGTGCAGTATTCGTCCGAGGTCACCTCGGTGCGCTGGCACGACGGCGCCTTCGAGGTGAGGACCCCGACGGCCGCGTGTCGCGCCCGACATCTGGTGCTCGGCGGTGGAATACGCGCCAAGCTGCCCGCTGGCGTGGTCGCCGGTCGACGGGTCTTCCACAATCACGACGTACTCGATCGCTTCGCCGAGCTACCCGAGAGCACTCACGGAGCGTTCGCGGTGATCGGTGCCGGTCAGAGCGCCGCCGAGGTGACCGCGTTCCTGCATCAGGAAACCGACGCGCAGGTGCATGCCGTCTTCGCCAAATACGGTTACACCCCGGCCGATGACAGCCCCTACGCCAATCGGATCTTCGATCCCGGTGCCGTCGACGACTACTTCGCGGCGCAACCCGCCTGGCGTGAGCGCATCCTGACCTACCACCGCGGCACCAACTACTCGGCCGTCGATCCGGAACTCATCAACGAGCTGTATCGACGCGAATACACCGAACGGGTCGACGGGCACCGACGGTTGTTCGTCCACGGTTGCACCGAGGTACTCGACGTCGCCGAGACCGACGACGCGGCCCGTCTGCGGGTGGTGAACCGGATGAACGGTGAGGAGCTCGAGATCCTTTGTGATGCCGTGGTATTCGCCACCGGCTTCGAACCGACATCGATCGGTGACATGCTCGGCGACCTCGGACGGTTCTGCCATGCCGATGTCCATGGGCGACCGGTGCTCGACCGCAGCTACCGGCTGCGCACCGATCCCGAGGTGACCGGCGCCATCTACGTGCAGGGCAACTCCGAGCACACCCACGGGCTGACCGCGACCCTGCTGTCCAACGTCGCGGTCCGCTCCGGGGAGATCGTCGAATCGCTGTCCGCACGCGTGGATGCGGTGAACGGAACGGGGCGCCGGGCCGCGGTTCTGTAGTTCGCTGCGCGGATCGGCGGATCCTGCCTAGCGGTTGATCAGCGGCGCGAGGGTCCGACCGAGCAGGTCGACCCGGCCGGGGATATGGCCGTTGGCGGGTGCGTTGACCGTGACCCCGTCGATCCCCGTGTCCAGCAGTGCCGAGAAGCGTTGCGCGACCTCCTCCGGCGAGCCGATGATCGCGCCGCCGCGACGTGCCTCGGCACGCGGGTTGCGGGCGACATAGGCGTCGAACTCCTGCTGCGCCTGCTCGTGGGTCGGAGCCACGCACGCCGAGGTCTGCAGGGTCACGACGATCTCGGAGCGATCGCGGCCGAGGCGCTCGCAGTGCTGCGCCAGGGCATCGAGTTTGCGACCGATCTCATCGACCCCGCAGATGAGGTTGGATTCGTCGGCATACTGGGCGACCATGCGCAGCGTCTTGCGCTCACCACCGCCACCGATCATCACCGGGATCCGATTCAGCGGGGCGGGGGAGTTCACGGCGTCGCTGACCTGATACCACTTGCCCGCCAGGCTCGGCCGCTCACCGCGCAGCATGGGCAGGATGATCTGCAGCGCCTCCTCGAGTTTCTCGAACCGATCGGTGAACGTACCGAACTCGTAACCGAGGGAGTCGTGTTCGAGCGCGAACCAACCCGCGCCGATGCCGAGTTGGGCACGGCCCGCCGACACCAGATCGAGGGCGGTGACGATCTTGGCGAGCAGGGTGGGATTGCGGTAGGTGTTGCCGGTGACGAGAGCCGACAGCCGTACCCGGGAGGTGTGCTGGGCCAGCGCGGCGAGCAGTGTGTAGCACTCGATCATCGGTTCGTCGGGTTCACCGAGCATCGCGAGTTGATAGAAGTGGTCCATCACGAGAACGGTGTCGAAGCCGGAGTTCTCCGCCTCGACGGCCTGCGCGGTGATCGTGGGGAAGAGTTGATCGGGTGCGGTGTCGGGATAGGTGAAGTTCGGGATCTGGTATCCGAGGCGGGTCACCGCGCCAACGCTACGCTCCCGTGGCCGGGTTGCCCACGCGCCGGGCGAGCGTCGCGACCGTCTCGATGAGGTCGTCGAAGACGCGATCGACGTCGGTGGCCGAGGCCACCCGCACATTCGGTGCGCCACCCCACATCCCGCGTTCGTCGGCGACCGTCGTGCCGCGTGTCAGGGTGCCGGTCAGTTCCACCGCGACCCGGGCGGGACGGGTCTGCACCCATGACGGATCCAGCGCCACCATCGCCGCGAACGGGTCGTGCAGGTGGGCGATGTACCCCTCGTCGTGAGCATGGTGGAACTCCAGATAGAAACGCAGCGCGTCCATCACATGCCGGATGATCACATTGGTCGCCACGGACCGCGTGCCCGGTTCGTCGGTGGGGTCCGGGCACTCCAGCGGGGTACTCCCGGCCGCGGCGGCCAGCCGCACCGTGTGATCGGGGGTCAGGGCGATGGATTCGGTGAGGTCGAGTGGGCACACGATCGGTTCCGGCGCTCCGTCGGTGCCGAACGCCGCGAACACCTCGGCCGCGGCCTCGGGATCGACGGCCACATTCCATTCCGAGGTCGGCGTGGTGTTGCCGTGCACATGGAACGCCCCACCCATGATCACCAGTCGTCGCAACCGCACCGGCAGGTCGGGGTCGCGACAGATCGCGGTGGCCAGCGAGGTCATCGGCCCCGTCACGAGTCCGACGAGCTCGCCATCATGTGCCGCGGCCGCCTGTACCCACGCGTCCGCGGCGTCGAGTCCGGCGACGGTCTGCGTCGGGGTCGGCAGCTCGGCATAGCCCACCCCGAGCGGCCCATGGGTGTCCTCGGTGGTCATCAGGTCGGCAACCAGGGGGCCGGGCGCACCCTGATGGACTGCGATGTCCTCGCGGCCGCAGAGCGCGAGCCACGCGAGGTTGTTGGTGGCGACCACATCGGCCGGCACATTGCCGGCCGTACTGGCGATCCCGACGAGATCGACGTCGTCGCGGGCGAGCAGATACAGCAGGGCGAGCGAGTCGTCGATCCCGGTATCGCAGTCGAAGAACACACGGTGGGTCACCGCACCAGTCTCCCACCTGCCGGTGCTCACCCGCCCATTCCGGTGCATCCACCACCGCTGCGCAGCGGGTTCGACGGATCGTGGGATTTCCGTACCGTCGGGGCATGGACCTTTCGACTCTCGGCGCGGCCCATGGCCCCATCACGCAGCTCGCCTTCGAATGGACCGACACCAACCGAATGTGGCTGGTGGAACGGCCCATTCGCATCGTCTGCTACATCGTCGGGGCGCTGATCGTGCGGTGGGTCGCCCATCGCCTCATCGATCGCGCCACCCGTGGGAACCCCGACGGCGCCGACCGCAGGGCACCGGCCCTGATCCGGCATCTGCGCGAACGTTCGCCAACCGGGGCGAAGACCCCGGCTGCGACGAAAGCAGCTGTGGCACAGCGGCGTTATCAACGTGCACGCACCATCGGGTCGGTGCTGAAGTCGACGGTGTCGATCATCGTGCTGACCTGGGCGGCACTGGCGATCCTGTCGGTGCTCGGCGTCAACATCGCGCCGTTCATCGCCTCTGCCGGCGTGATCGGTCTGGCCGTCGGGTTCGGGGCGCAGAACCTGGTGCGCGACTTCGTGACCGGCGTGTTCATGCTCCTCGAGGACCAATACGGTGTCGGCGACACCGTCGATCTCGGTGAGGCCGTCGGCACGGTGGAAAGCGTCGGATTACGCATCACCACGGTGCGCGACGTGGACGGCACCCTCTGGTACGTCCGCAACGGTGAGATCGCCCGCGTGGGCAACATGAGCCAGGAGTACGCCGTGGCCCGGGTGGAGGTCCCGGTGTCACTGCGCGCCGACCTCGATCGCGCGCAGAAGGTCGCTCTCGACGCCGCGATGCGGGCCATCGGCGAGGACGAGACACTGGCCGCCGATGTGGTCGACGAGCCGCGGATGCTCGGGGTGCAGGAGGTCGCGTCGGATCGCGTGGTGCTGCGTCTGACCGTGACGACCCGACCGAACGCGCAGTGGGCGGTGCAGCGCCGACTGCGCCGGGAGATCCTGCGGGCCTATGACGAACACGACATCGATCTGCCCTATGTCGGGGGCCGGACGCTCGTCGGCGCCGACGCCGACGGCTGAGCAGAAGCCACAGAACGATACGAGGTCCCCGGGGACCTCGTCTGGTGTGCGTGTCCGAGGGGGGACTTGAACCCCCACGCCCGTTAATAGGGCACTAGCACCTCAAGCTAGCGCGTCTGCCATTCCGCCACTCGGACTCGATTGTCAACCCGGCGTGCGAGGCGAGCTCTCACACCGGCGGCGATAACACTAACCGAGGTTGCCCCGGTATCCCAAATCCCGTAGGAGTGAGGGTGTGACCGAAGAGTCGAACACCCCGCGCGCCGTCGACGAGGTCGTCGACCTCGTCAGCACCTTGATCCGTTTCGACACCAGCAACACCGGAGAGCTGGAGACCACCCGAGGCGAGGAGGAATGCGCCAAATGGGTGGCGTCGATGCTCGAGGAGGTGGGCTACACCACCCAGTACGTGGAGTCGGGTCAACCCGGTCGCGGCAACGTCTTCGCCCGCCTGCCCGGACCCCCGGACTCCGATCGCGGAGCACTCCTGATCCACGGCCACCTCGATGTGGTGCCCGCCGAACCGGCCGACTGGAGCGTGCATCCCTTCGCCGGCACCGTCAAGGACGGCTACATCTGGGGCCGCGGTGCGGTCGACATGAAGGACATGGTCGGCATGGCGCTCGCACTCGCACGGCAGTTCCGGCGCGAGGGCACGACGCCGCCTCGCGAATTGGTCTTCGCCTTCCTCGCCGACGAGGAGGCAGGCGGGACCTGGGGAGCGCACTGGCTCGTCGAACACCGGCCCGATCTGTTCGAGGGCATCACCGAGGCCGTCGGTGAGGTCGGGGGCTATTCGCTGACGGTCGACCGGCCCGACGGAACCGAACGGCGGCTGTATCTGGTGGAAACCGCCGAGAAGGGGCTGGCGTGGATGCGGCTGACCGCCGACGCCACCGCCGGCCACGGGTCCTTCTTGCATGCCGACAACGCCGTCACCGAGGTGGCCGAGGCGGTCACCCGCATCGGCAGGCACACCTTTCCGCTCGTGATGAGTGAATCGGTCGCCGAGTTCTTGGCCGCGGTGTCCGAGGAGACCGGTCTGGACCTTCGTCCCGACGCACCCGATCTGGAGACCTCGCTGTTCAAACTCGGCAGCCTGGCCCGGATCCTCGGGGCGACATTGCGGGACACGGCCAACCCGACGATGCTGCGGGCCGGATACAAGGCCAACGTGATCCCGCAGAAGGCCGAGGCCGTCGTCGACTGCCGCATCCTGCCCGGACGGCAGAAGGAGTTCGAGGCCGAGATCGATAGGCTCATCGGGCCGAATGTCACCCGGGAGTGGATCACCCACCTCGACTCCTACGAGACCACCTTCGACGGCGACCTCGTCGACGCGATGAACGCGGCGATCCTCGCCCACGATCCGGGCGCACGGACCGTGGCCTACATGATGTCCGGCGGCACCGACGCCAAGGCGTTTGCGAAACTCGGCGTCCGGTGCTTCGGTTTCGCTCCACTGCAGTTGCCCCGCGAACTGGATTTCGCCGCCCTGTTCCACGGCGTCGACGAGCGGGTGCCGGTGGATTCGGTCGTGTTCGGCACCAAGGTGCTCGAACACTTCTTGCTGCACAGCTGATCTGCGCGCACATACAGTGGGTCGGATAGCGCGCCGACCACGAGAAAGGTGATCCGATGTCGAACGTCGATCCGTACGAGTCGTTACCCGCCCTGCCGGGTTTCGAGGTGAGCTCCACCAGCTTCGACGATGGTGCGCCGCTGGCCAATCCGCAGGTGAGCGGCCTGATGGGAGCCGGCGGTCAGGACTCGTCGCCACAGTTGAGCTGGTCCGGATTCCCCAGCGACACCAAGAGTTTCGCGGTCACCGTGTACGACCCCGACGCGCCGACCGCGTCGGGATTCTGGCACTGGGCGGTCGCCGACATCCCGGTGTCGGTGACGAGCCTGCCCGAGGGAGCCGGTGACGACGAGGGGTCCGGTCTGCCGGCCGGGGCGGTGACACTGGCCAACGATGCGTCGTTGCGTCGATTCGTCGGTGCCGCACCGCCTCCCGGCCACGGCCCGCACCGCTACTTCGTGGTCGTGCACGCCGTCGACGTCGAGTCCCTCGGTTTGCCCGAGGGCGCCACACCCGCCTACCTGGGGTTCAACCTGTTCTCGCACGCCATCGCGCGGGCCACTCTCGTCGGCACGTACGAGCAGCCTGCAGAAGATATGTGACACAGAAGACATGTGACACAGCGGATATGTGACGCCGCAGTCAGTGCCGGCGCTCAGTGACGGGTGCCGGCCCCGACCGCCGCGGCGAGGTTCGGGTATCCGCCCGCCCGTACGCGGTCGGCGATCCCGGCGTTGATCCCGGCGACCCACACCGGGCCCCCGTAGATGAACGGGGTGTAGGCCTGCAGTAGGTCGGCGCCGGCCAGGATGCGTTCCCACGCCTGGTCGACGGTTTCGATGCCGCCGACGCTGATCAGCGAGATGCGGCCTCCCACACGGCCGTACAGCCGGCGGAGCACCTCGAGGGATCGTGCGGTCAGTGGTGCCCCGGACAGTCCGCCCGCGCCCATCGCCTCGACCTCGGCGGCCGGTGTGCGCAGGCCCTGCCTCCCGATGGTGGTGTTGGTGGCGACGATCCCGGCGAGCCCGAGTTCGACGGCCAGGTCGGCGACGGCGTCGATATCGGTGTCGGCGAGGTCGGGGGCGATCTTCACCAGTACAGGCACCGTCACCTCCTGGAGTACCGCTGCAAGGATCGGGCGCAGCGAGTCAACGGCCTGCAGATCACGGAGTCCGGGTGTGTTCGGTGAGCTGACGTTGACCACCACGAAGTCGGCGTGGGGTCCGAGAAGCCGTGCGGACAGCCGATAATCGTCGACGGCCTCGTCGACGGGCACCACTTTGGTCTTGCCGATGTTGGCGCCGATCGGGACGCGCACCGGCCCGGGGCGGGCCGCTCGTAGGTGGTCGGCGGCGACCTCTGCACCGGGATTGTTGAAGCCCATCCGGTTGATCAGCGCGCGATCGCGTGGCAGTCGGAACAACCGTGGAGCGGGATTGCCCGGTTGTGCGCGACCGGTGATGGTGCCGATCTCGGCGAAGCCGAAACCCAGCTGCCCCCAGGCGTTCACGGCCGTGGCCGACTTGTCGAAGCCGGCGGCCAGTCCCAGCGGGGCGGGGAAGTCGACGCCGAACACCCGTTGCCGCAGGATCGGGTCGTGCCGTGCGAGCAGACGCGCCGACAGTGCGCGCAGGGCAGGCCCGCGCATCGTGGCGACGATGGTGGCCGAGATGATGCGATGGATGCGTTCGGGCGGGAGCAGGAACATCAGGCGCAGCAGCACCGGATACAGTGCCCGATTGAGGCGGGTCAGCATGCCCGGGCGCCGTGCTCGGGGTGCGCATGGTCTGACTGAGAACCATTGGGGGACAAGCTATTCCGAGTATTCTCGGTGCCGGTGCCGGTGCCGGTGCCGGTGCCGTTGCCGGCACCATGATCGCGCGGCGCCCGCCGACGCTTCAGCAGCACCTTGCGGGTGCCGTCGGAATACAGCCGCACGCGGGACAGTTCCCACCCGCCGAATTCGGCCTCCAACGACAACCGCATCGACGCGGTGACGCGGGTGACGTCCGGGGGTAGTCGCACCAACAGACACTCGTAGTCCTCGGAGGTGACCTCCCAGCCGCGCGGATAGCGTGCCCCGTTGCGCACGCCCGCGCGTCCCGATCCGACGGATACCTGCCCCGGCCGCCTCGTCATCGGGCGGCTCCGGTGGTTGCGGGAGCGGTGGTCGCCGAGGTGGGCGCGGCACCGGTCGCGGTGGGCGGCACCAGCGCACCGCCGGTCTGTGCAGCTGTCGTGACCACCTGGATTCCTCCGTCTCGGGCCGAGAGCACGAACACCGTCCCGCTCGCGTCGTCGACGACGATCGCATCCGGTTGGGCGACCGCGGCGAACCGATGCTTCTCGGCCGGTTCGCCGGTGGCGAGGTCATAGGCCACCACTTCGTTGTTGCCCGTCGTCGAGACCCACAGGAGATTGCGGGCGTCGTCGTAGTCTACGGCGTAGGGGCCATCGGACACCGGATAGCGGAACCGCATCACCAGCGGTGATCCGAAGAATCCGACGATCTCGTCGTCCCGGGTGTTGGCCACGAGCACGCGACCGTAGTGGTCGACGGCGGAGTTGGTGGCACCGTTTCCGGCTCGAAGCGCCGGCCCGAGATCACCGTTGCCCAGATCGACGGGGGTCACCGAGGATTGCGCGCGGTCGAGTACCACGACCTGCTCGCCGGGTAGATCGGCGCCCGGTGGCGAGACGGTGATGTCGTCGACGCGGACGAATCCGGCGATGTCACGTTGTTGGGCCAGATCGCGATCGAGGACGAGAACGTGGCCGTTCTCCGTGCCGACCAGGGTGCGACCGTCGGGGGTGCGGGCCAGGGCGCTGGGGTTCTCGGTGCGCAGGACGTCGCTGCGCACCTGACCGTCGGGGCTGATTCGCACGACGTGGCCCGGGCCGACACCGATGAAGCCGCCGTCACCGGTGCCCACGAGGTGGGTGAGCGCGGGGGTTGCGACGGATGTCGCTGTGGGAAGTGCCCCGGGAGTCGCCGACGCGGCTGCGGTCATGGCCGACTCGTCGAAGCGCAGGACGGCGGTGCCGCCGGGACCGATCACCGCCAAGCGCCCGTCCGACAGCGCGGGCGACGCGGATCCGGCGGGGGTGGGGACGGTCACGCCGGCGGGCGTGCGTGGTACACCCGGCGGTGCGGGACTCGCGGATGCCGGGGTGACGGTGGCCACATCTGTGGGGGTCTGCGAACCGCTGGAGGAGTTGCATCCCGCGACGACGAGTGCGGCCGCGGCGAGCGGGACGAGCAGACCGATGGTCCGGCGAGCGCTGGTACGGGCCGTGGCGCGGGATCGACTGGCAGACATGCCACCCATCTTGCACACACCCCCGTGGGGTCCGGTCGCCGCGGGTCGGCAGTGGCGCCGGAACCCTGACGGTTCTCGGTATCGAGGGGATCGGACAAATCCCGCGTAGCATCGACCGCCGTGACCGACACCATGACGTGGGCCCAGTCGATCGTCCTCGGCGCCATCCAGGGCCTCACCGAATTCTTGCCGATCTCGTCCTCGGGACACCTGCGCATCGCCTCGGAATTGATGTTCGGGGAGGATGCCGGGGCGTCGTTCACCGCGGTGACCCAGCTGGGCACCGAGGCCGCGGTGCTCGTCTTCTTCGCCCGTGACATCGCCCGGATCGTGCTCGCGTGGTTTCGCGGGTTACTCGCCCGCGACGAGCGTGGGCTCGATTACCGCGTCGGGTGGTACGTGATCCTCGCGACCATCCCGATCGGTCTGATCGGTTTCCTGCTCAAGGACGAGATCCGTTCGGCGGCCCGCAATCTGTGGCTGGTCGCGACGGTGCTGATCCTGTTCTCGGGGGTGTTCTGGCTGGCCGAACGTCTCGCGACCCAACGCCGCTCGATGGAGCAGTTGACGCTGCGTGACGGGATCGTCATGGGTCTGGCGCAGTGTCTGGCGCTGGTTCCGGGCGTCTCCCGGTCGGGGGCGACGGCCAGCGCAGGCCTGTTCCTCGGGCTCGAACGCGAGGCCGCGTTCCGCTTCTCGTTCCTGCTCGCCATCCCGGCGGTGCTGGCGTCGGGACTGTTCAGCATCCCCGACGCCATCCATCCGACCGGTGGCGGGATGGAGGCCGCCGGAGCTCAGTTGGTGGTGGCCACCCTCGTCGCGTTCGTGCTCGGCTATGTCTCGATCGCCTGGCTGCTGCGCTTCGTCAGCCACCACTCGATGAACTGGTTCGGCGGCTATCGGGTCATCCTGGGTCTCGTCGTGATGGGCCTGTTGGCCAGCGGTGTCATCGACGCCACATGACACGGTGTCATCGACGCCACATGACACGGTGTCATCGACGCCACATGACCTGGAGCCGTCAGCTCGCCCACCGGGACCGATGTGCTGTGTTTCCTGCGGATGCATAAGGTTGGGGCATGACCGTGATCCTCGTGCGCCACGGACGTTCCACGGCCAACACCTCCGGGGTGCTCGCGGGACGCACTCCCGGCGTGGCCCTCGACGACAAGGGCCGGGGGCAAGCCGCCGAGCTCGTCGACCGTCTGCAGCCATGTCTGGCCGCGATCACCGCGGTCGCCCGGTCACCACTGCAGCGGTGCGCCGAGACGATGGGCCCGCTGCTGGCCGCTCTGGCCGACGCGGGACACGATGTGCCGGAGGTCGTCGTCGACGATCTCGCGGAGGTCGATTACGGTGCGTGGACGAACCGCACGATCGGCGAGTTGCTGAAGGAGCCACTGTGGAGAACCGTGCAGCAGCATCCGTCTGCAGCGGTCTTTCCCGACGGTGAGGGCCTGGCCACCGTGCAGGCACGGGCGGTCGCGGCGGTTCGTGCTCTCGACCGCGAGTACGGCGGGTCGGACGGGGCCGGGGTGTGGGTGGCCTGTTCGCACGGCGATGTGATCAAGGCGATCGTCGCCGATGCCATGGGGATGCATCTCGATTCGTTCCAACGCATCGTCGTCGAGCCCGCCTCGGTGAGCATCATCCGCTACGGCGATACCCGGCCCTACGTGCATACGGTGAACTCGACGAAGACCTTGTCGGTGCCAATCCGGCCACCGGCGTCCAACGATGCGGTGATCGGCGGCGACACCGGTTCCGACGACGCGAGCCCACCACCATCTGCCGGGCCCGCCGACATCGAACCGCAGCCGGAGGCACCGGTGGCCGCGGGGACCGGCCGGGACGGATAATGACCACACAGCGTAAGGAGGTGGGTGATGTCACGAGCGATACACGTGTTCCGCAGTCCTGACCGATTCGTCGCGGGTACCGTCGGGCAGCCCGGTGACCGCACGTTCTACCTCCAGGCCGTGCACGAGGCGCGCATCATCAGCGTCGTCCTGGAGAAGCAGCAGGTCCAGATTCTCGCCGAACGGATCGGCGCCCTGCTCGAGGAGATCCATCGGCGTTTCGGGACCCCGATTCCGCCGGAGGCCGAGCAGGTCAACGACCTCAGTCCGCTCGTCATGCCCGTCGATGCCGAGTTCCGGGTCGGCACCATGGGGCTGGGGTGGGATGCCGAATCCGAGGCGGTCGTGGTGGAGTTGCTCGCCATCACCGAGGGCGAGTTCGACGAGAGCGTGGTCCTCGACGCCACCGACGAGGGCCCGGACGCGGTGCGCGTGTTCCTCACGACGCGCGCCGCCCGCGAGTTCGCCGCCCGATCCACCCGGGTGATCTCGGCGGGCCGACCCCCGTGCCCGCTCTGTGGCGAACCGCTCGACGACCAGGGGCACCTCTGTGTACGGACCAACGGCTACAAGCGTGATGCCGAACTGAGCAAGTCGCTGGACTTCATCGATCCCGAGGTGTTCAACGGGCTCACCGACGGTCCGCCGCTGCTCGGTGACGACGAGAACCCGCCGTCCGACGACCCGGGCGGCGACAGCAGCGACGATCCCGACGCAGGTCCGGAGGGTGGCTCCCGATGACCGCGGTGGCGGTGTCGTGACCGAGCGCCGGACCGAGCACCAGCGCGCGGCCGCGCCATGAGCGCCGTGGGCGCTTCCGGTGTGCCGCAACCCGATTCGCACCCGGAGTCGGGGGCCGACGCCGCCGATGACACCGATGTCGCCGAGGATGCAGTGCTGCGCGCTGGCGAACTCACGATCATCGGCCGCATCCCGACGGCCAGCAACGCCACCCTGGTGTGCGACGCCGTCGTCGGCGACCGCGCGGTGCGATGTGTCTACAAGCCGGTGCGCGGCGAGATCCCCCTGTGGGACTTCCCCGACGGCACCCTGGCCGGACGAGAAGTCGCGTCCTATCTGATCTCGCAGTCGCTGCGATGGGACGCGATCCCGACGACCGTGCTGCGCGATGGACCGCTCGGGGTGGGGATGGTGCAACGGTGGATCGACACCCCGGACCCCGATGACCCCGAATTGCCGGCTCCGAGAATCGATCTGGTGGATCTTTGTCCGCCCGACGCGGTGCCCGACGGATATCGGTCCATCCTGCGTGCCCTGGACGGGCGGGGAGAACCGGTCGAATTGGTGCACGCCGATGATCCGCGTCTGCTGCGTATGGCCGTGCTCGACGTGCTCCTCAACAACGCCGACCGCAAGGGCGGTCACGTGCTCGAAGGGCTCGACGGCGGGGTGTACGGCGTCGATCACGGCATCTGCCTGCACAGCGAGGACAAACTGCGCACGGTGCTGTGGGGTTGGGCGGGCGAACCCGTTCCGGCGCACCTGCTCGCCGATGTCGTCGGCCTCGCCGAGGCACTGGAAACCACGTCGTCGACGTTGCGCACCGACCTGGCCCGGCACATCACCGTCGACGAAATCGACGCGTTGACCATCCGCGCACTGGTTCTCGCCGAGACCGAGACCATGCCGCTTCCGCCGGGCCATCGGCCCATTCCCTGGCCCCCGTTCTGAATCGTCGCCGCGCCCACCCGCGTCGATGACCCGTGGCCCCCGTCCGCGATCCCTGGCGAGCCCGCCATACAGTGGACGCATGCATTCGTGGCCCGATCCCGCGGTTCCCGCCGTCCCCGGCGCCGGACCCGCGCTCCGACTCTTCGACACCGCGGGCGCCGCGGTCCGCCCCGTCGCCCCGGGCCCCACGGCCACCATGTACGTGTGCGGGATCACCCCGTACGACGCCACCCATCTGGGGCACGCCGCAACGTATCTGACTTTCGACATGGTCAATCGCGTGCTGCGCGATCAGGGCCACGACGTGCACTACGTGCAGAACATCACCGACGTCGACGACCCGCTCTTCGAGCGCGCCGAGCGCGACGGAGTGGACTGGCGCGACCTCGGCAGTGAGCAGATTCAGCTGTTCCGCGACGACATGACCGCGCTACGGGTGCTCCCACCTCGCGACTACATCGGCGCGATGGAATCGGTCGGCGAGGTCGTGGAGATGGTCGGCAAACTCCTGGCCTCGGGGGCGGCCTACGTCGTCGACGATCCCGAATTCCCCGACGTCTACTTCCGCATCGACGCCACCGAGCAATTCGGCTACGAGTCGGGATACGACCGGGAAACGATGCTGCGGTTCTTCGCCGAACGCGGGGGGGACCCGGATCGCGCGGGCAAACGGGATCGGCTCGACGCGGTGCTGTGGCGTGCCGAACGACCTGGCGAACCCGCCTGGGATGCGCCGTTCGGGCGTGGACGGCCCGGCTGGCACATCGAGTGTTCGGCGATCGCACTGAACCGGCTCGGCATCGAGTTCGACATCCAGGGCGGCGGCAACGACCTGATCTTCCCGCATCACGAGTTCTCTGCCGCGCACGGCGAGGCATTGACCGGATCCCGGCGCTTCGCACGGCATTACGTCCACACCGGCATGGTCGGACTCGACGGTGAGAAGATGTCCAAGAGCCGTGGCAACCTCGTTTTCGTCTCACGGTTGCGGGCGCAGGGTGTCGACCCGGCCGCGATCCGGCTCGCACTGCTCGCCGATCATTATCGCGGCGACCGGATGTGGACCGATGCCGTCCTGACGATCGGCGCCGAGCGGCTCGCGCGCTGGCGACGTGCCGTCACAGGCGGCAAGGGCCCCGACGCGACGCCGGTGATCGAGCGGATTCGCGTGCATCTCGCCGACGACCTCGACACCCCCAAGGCCCTCGACGCGGTCGACGGTTGGTGTCGTGACGTGGAGCAGGGGATCGGCGGTGACACCGCGGCGCCGGAGGCGCTTGCCACCGCGGTCGACGCGCTGCTCGGTGTGAGCCTGGCCTGACTGCTCCGCCCGACCCGTCGAAGGCGACCTCGGGTGGTTGTCGGGGCCGCCGGGTGAGTAAGGTTTGCGCGTGGCTCGTGTGCAGGAGATCAATCCCGACACCGCAACCGGGGTGTGGACCGTGCAGACCCGGACGTCGACCTACCTCATCGACTTCGATGAGATGACGCTGCTGCGCGCACCCGGTGTGGGCAGCACCGACAGCGAGGAGTGGGCGGTGAGCACGCTGCGCCGCGACTCCGAGGACATCCCGCTGCTCGGGGTGAAGTCCTGCCGGGTCGGGGAGTCCGCACAGTTCTGGGTGCGTGCCGCCGACGACCCCGACGTCCGGACGTGGCGGATCACCACGCCGGTCGTGTCGATCGAACGGATCGGCTGAGCCTCAGCCGCCGAACGACCCGGGCCCGCCGCGTCTCTTGAGGTAGCGCTCGAACTCCGCGGCCAGTGCGTCCCCGTCGATCTTGGCCATCACCTCGTCGGTGTCGATCTCGGCGTCGCCGCGCTCCTCGAGCCCCCGGACGTAGTCGGCGATCTCCTCGTCGTCCTCGGTCATCTCGGTGACCGCCTGCTCCCACTCCTCGGCCTGCTCGGGCAGCGTGCCCAGCGGCACCTCGATGTCGAGCACCTCCTCGACGCGGTTCAGCAGCGCGACCGTCGCCTTCGGATTCGGCGGGGTCGAGACGTAGTGGGGGACCGCGGCCCAGAACGCCACCGCGGGCAGCCCGGCCTGCACGAACAGGTCCTGCAGCACCCCGGTGATGCCGGTGGGTCCCTCGTAGCGGCTCTCCGCGAGGTTGTATCGAGCGGCCGCCTCACTGCTGTAGGCACTGCCGGTGACCGGCACCGGTCGGGTGTGCGGGGTGTCGGCGAGCAGGGCGCCGAGCATCACGGTGGTCTCCACGTCGAGGGCTTCGGCGTAGGAGACGATCTCGGCGCAGAAACCACGCCACCGCATGTTGGGTTCGATACCGCGCACGAGTACGATGTCCCGGTCGGCCCCTTGCGGGCTGCAGTAGGAAATGGATGTGGTCGGCCAGTCGATTCGGCGGGTCACCCCGTCGATCTGTTTGATCGTCGGACGGTTCACCTGGAAGTCGTAGTAGTCGTCGGAGTCGATCTCTGCGAGCGGACGCGCGTCCCACATGAGCGCAAGGTGCTCCACGGCGCTGCTCGCGGCATCGCCGGCGTCGTTCCAGCCCTCGAAGGCGGCCAGCAGGATGGGTTTGCGCAAGCGGGGAAGGTTCGACATCTGCTCGGCGTTCACTGATCCAGCCTACGACCGAACCCAAGAGAGAGCGAACTACTCTGAACACCATGTCGTCGCACACGCCGAACCCGGGAAACCACGACACCACCTTCCTGTCGGCCATGGCGCGCCGCGTGTTGGTCGGCGACGGCGCGATGGGGACCATGCTGCAGGCAGCCGACCTCACACTCGACGATTTCGCAGGTCTCGAGGGTTGTAACGAGATCCTCAACGACACCCGGCCCGACGTCCTCGAGCAGATCCACCGGGCCTACTTCGAGGCCGGCGCCGATGCGGTGGAAACCAATACCTTCGGCTGCAACCTGTCCAATCTCGGCGACTATGACATCGCCGACCGCATCCGTGAACTGTCCTACAAGGGGACAGCGATCGCGCGGGGCGTCGCCGACGAGATGGGGCCCTCGGCCGACGGTACCGCCCGGTTCGTCCTCGGATCCATCGGTCCGGGAACCAAACTCCCGAGTCTCGGGCACACCACCTTCGGCGTGATCCGCGACGCCTACTTCGAGTGCGTCGCCGGCATGCTCGACGGTGGGGCCGACGCCGTCCTCATCGAGACCTCGCAGGATCTGCTGCAGGTCAAGGCCGCGGTGGTGGCCGCACGTGCGGCGATGGACGAGCTCGGCCGACGGATCCCGATCATCTCCCACGTCACCGTGGAGACCACCGGGACAATGCTGCTCGGCTCCGAGATCGGAGCGGCGCTGGCCGCCATCGAACCGCTCGGTGTCGACATGATCGGACTCAACTGCGCGACCGGGCCCGCGGAGATGAGCGAGCATCTGCGGTACCTGTCCCGCCACGCCCGGATCCCGGTGTCGGTGATGCCCAACGCTGGGCTGCCGCAACTGGGGCCCAACGGTGCGGAGTATCCGCTGCAGCCCGACGAATTGGCCTCGGCGCTCAGCACTTTCGTCGGTGAGTTCGGATTGGCCTTCGTCGGCGGCTGCTGCGGCACCACCCCCGAACACATCCGTCAGGTGGCCGCCGCGGTCGCCGAGGCCACCAAGGCCGATCGCGACCCGGCACACATCTCGGAGACGTCCTCGCTCTACTCCGCGGTTCCGTTCGATCAGGACGCCAGCTTCCTGGTGATCGGCGAACGCACGAACTCCAACGGCTCCAAGGCATTCCGTGAGGCGATGCTCGCCGAGGACTATCAGCGCTGCCTCGACATCGCCAAGGAGCAGACCCGCGACGGTGCACACATGCTCGACCTCAATGTCGACTACGTGGGCCGTGACGGTGCTGCGGACATGACCGCCCTGGCGAGTCGGTTCGCGACCTCGTCGACGCTGCCCATCATGCTGGATTCGACCGAACCGGAGGTCATCCGCGCCGGACTCGAGGCGCTCGGTGGCCGATGCGCGGTCAACTCGGTGAACTACGAGGACGGCGACGGGCCGGAGTCGCGCTTCTCGCGCATCATGTCACTGGTCGTCGAACACGGTGCCGCGGTGGTCGCGCTGACCATCGACGAGGAGGGGCAGGCGCGCACCGCGGACTGGAAGATCCGCGTCGCCGAACGTCTGATCGCCGACATCACCGGCAACTGGGGCCTCGCCGAGGAGGACATCATCCTCGACACCCTCACCTTCCCGATCTCGACGGGGCAGGAGGAGGTTCGCCGCGACGGCATCGAGACCATCGAGGCGATCCGCCGGCTGCACGAGGCGCATCCCGACGTCCACTTCACCCTGGGGATCTCGAACATCTCCTTCGGCTTGAACCCGGCGGCGCGGCAGGTGCTCAACTCGGTGTTCCTACACGAATGCGTGCAGGCCGGACTCGACACGGCGATCGTGCACGCGTCGAAGATCCTGCCGATGAACAAGATTCCCGACGAACAGCGCGACGTCGCACTCGATCTGGTCTACGACCGTCGCGGGGCGGCGGGCACACGCAGTGAGGGCCGCGAGGACTACGACCCGCTGCAGAAGCTGATGGAGTTGTTCGAGGGCGTCTCGGCGGCCTCGGCCCGCGAGTCGCGCGCGCAGGAGCTCGCACGCCTGCCGCTGTTCGAGCGGCTC
>NZ_MVPX01000225.1:0-11439 GCF_002043085.1 Gordonia sp. i37
CCGTGAAGGGCGATGTGCACGACATCGGCAAGAACCTCGTCGACATCATCCTGTCCAACAACGGGTACGAGGTCGTCAACATCGGTATCAAACAACCGATCTCGACGATCCTCGAGGTCGCCGAGGACAAGCGGGCCGACGTGATCGGCATGTCGGGCCTGCTGGTCAAGTCGACGGTGGTGATGAAGGAGAACCTCGAGGAGATCAACGCCCGGGGGCTCGCCGACAACTACCCGGTGCTCCTCGGCGGTGCCGCCCTGACCCGCGCCTACGTCGAGAACGACCTTTCCGACACCTACGAGGGCCAGGTCCATTACGCGCGGGATGCCTTCGAGGGCTTGCGGTTGATGGACGAGATCATGGCGTTCAAACGCGGCGGCGGGTCGGTCCCGGAGAGCGCCGATTCCCTCGCCGCGGCGAAGAAAGCAGCCGAACGCAAGGCGCGACACGAACGCTCACAGCGGATCGCCGCCAAACGCAAGGCCGCCGAGACGCCTGTCGAGGTGCCCGCACGCTCGGATGTCATCGCCGACAACGAGATCCCGACCCCGCCGTTCTGGGGCACCCGGATCATCAAGGGAATCCCGGTCGCGGACTACCTCCAGCTACTCGATGAACGCGCACTGTTCTTGGGACAGTGGGGATTACGCAGTGCGCGCGGAGGCAATGGACCCACCTACGAAGAACTCGTCGAGACCGAGGGCCGACCCCGTCTGCGTGAATGGATCGATCGCCTCTCCACCGAGGGCATCCTCGCGCACGCAGCTGTGGTGTACGGCTACTTCCCGGCGGTCAGCGACGGCGATGTGGTGCACATACTCACCGAGCCGACACCCGACGCGCCGACCCGGTTCTCGTTCACGTTCCCGCGGCAGCAGCGGTCACGGTTCCTGTGCATCGCCGACTTCGTCCGCTCCCGCGAGGCGGCGCTGGCCGACGGGCGCGTCGATGTGCTGCCGTTCCAGTTGGTGACCATGGGGCAGCCGATCGCCGACTTCGCCAACGAGTTGTTCGCACGCGACGCCTATCGCGACTATCTCGAGGTGCACGGGATCAGCGTGCAGCTCACCGAGGCGCTGGCCGAGTACTGGCATCAGCGGGTCCGTGGTGAACTGGCGTTCGCCGACCGCGCCGTCGACGCCGAGGATCCCGACAACGCGCAGGGCTTCTTCGACCTCGAATACCGGGGTGCGCGTTTCTCGTTCGGGTACGGGGCATGCCCCGACCTCGAGGACCGCGTCAAGATGATGGAGCTCCTCGAGCCCGAACGCATCGGAGTGCACCTGTCGGAGGAACTGCAGCTGCATCCCGAGCAATCGACCGATGCCTTCGTGCTGCACCACCCGGAGGCAAAATACTTCAACACCTGAGTACGGCGCGAGTTTCAGCGCATGGCCGCGGTCAACGGCGGCACCACCTGCTTCTTGCGGGAGACCACTCCCGGCAGGTGTGCATGGCCGTCGACGACGGTGACCGAGAAGGATTTCTCGACCGCGGCGACGGGTTCGCCGACCACGAGGAGTTCGGAATCCCCGCGGAGCACGTCGGTGACGAACAGCAGCAACAGATCGTCACCCGCCCGGACGCGCTCGGTCTCCATGGCCGCGAGGAACTCATCGCGCCGGTCGAGGACCTCGGTGGGATCGGTGCTCGAGATCTGTGACAGACGCACCTGCGTGGTGCCCAGCGTGTAGCTCTTCGCGTCCCGGTCGATGAGTTCGGCGGCTCCGAGATCGCCGAGTGCGGCGCCGGCACGCAGCAGTGCGTCGCCGTAGGTGTCGAGGTCGATCCCGGCGATGCCGGCGAGTTCGGCCGCGACCCGACGGTCGTCATCGGTGGTGGTCGGGGAGTGCAGCAGCAAGGTGTCAGAGATGATGGCCGACACCATCATCCCGGCGATCGCGCGGGGGATCGGCACCTCGTTCTCCGCGTACATGCGGGCCAGGATCGTGCAGGTGCATCCGACGGGTTCGACCCGGAAATACAGCGGGAGGACCGAGGTGAAGTTGGCCACGCGGTGGTGATCGACCACTCGCAGCACGGTCACCTCATCGATGTCGGCGACACTCTGCTGCCGTTCGTTGTGGTCGACGAGCATCACCTGATCGGTCTCCGGCCGTGCAAACTCGATGACCCGGGGCGCGCCGAAGGCGAAAGAGGCCAGCGCATGGGCGGTTTCGGGATTCGGCGGGCCGAGCGCGACCGCCTGGGCGTCGGTTCCGAGTGCCACCTCGAGTTCGGCGAGAGCCAGCGCCGACGCGATGGCGTCGGTATCGGGATTGCGATGTCCGAAGACGAGAACCGTCATGGGAGCCTCTCGGTACACGCCAATAGGGGTGGCCTTGAGCCTACCCCGCGGTCGTCGGTCGACATTGTCACGTTCGTCGGGTGATGACGGTGTCATCCGATTCGCAGCGTGCGTGCACCGGCCTCCCAGCTTCGGTGTCCACCCTTGGTGTCATGACCTCTGCGACCCTTACGGACACCGAGGTGTCCGATGCCGGAGACGAACCGACGACCGACATCGGACCTTCTCGCACCGCGCCGACGTGGGCACGATGGCTCGTGCTGGGCGCCCTCGTGGCCGTTGCACTCGGCGTGCGGTGGCACTTCCAGTCGATGGAGACGATGGATTACCGGGCATTTCTGTCGCGCTGGTACGAGACCCTCGACACACAGGGCTTCGGGGCATTCAAAGAGCAGTTCGCCGACTACAACTACCCCTATCTCTACCTGATCTGGTTGCTCACCGTCGTCCACGCTCCCACGCTGATCGGCATCAAGGCACTCTCGGTGACCTTCGATCTCGTCCTGGCCTTCTTCGCCTACCGGATCGTCGCCCTGCGCACCGATCGATTCACCCTGCGTGCCTTGGCTTTCGGCCTGATCCTGTTCCTACCGTCGGTGATCGCCAACAGCGCGTGGTGGGGTCAGGCCGACGCCATCTATTCGGCATTCGCGGTCGGTGGCATCTACTTCTTGCTGCGCGCGCAGCGCGTGGGCATCACCCACCGGGCGTATGTCCTGAACTCGTTGTGGGCGTGCACCTTCTTCGGACTGTCGTTGTCGTTCAAGCTGCAGGCGGTCTTCGTGCTGCCGATCCTGGCGTGGATGCTGCTACGCGGCAGGTTGCCGTGGTACACCCTCGCCGCGATTCCCGCGGTATTCGTCTCCGCGGTGCTTCCCGCCGTGGCGGTCGGCGCCCCGTGGTCCGATGCGCTGTCGGTATATCTGCACCAGACCGACTCCTACAAACAACTCACCCTCGGGGCGGCCAACCTGTACCAACTGATCCCGATCTCCGGCGACGCCACCTGGCTGGCGCGCCTGGGCATCGGACTCGCCGCGGCGATCATCGTGATGTTCCTGGCGTGGTCGGTGTGGAAGAAGCCGCCGGTGACGCCCGCGTCGATCCTCGTGGTGGCGACCGCGTCGGCGGTGATCGTGCCGTTCCTGCTGCCGGCGATGCACGACCGGTACTTCTACCTGGCAGAAGTGCTCAGCGTGATCATGGCGTTCTACCTGCCGCTGCGCTTCGTGATCATCCCGATTCTCATCCAGGCCGCGGCGATCGGTGTGTACCACTCCTCACTGAGCGGGGATCAGGGGCAGGGCTTCGGTGCCGGCCGCGGTTTCGGTGGTCAGGGTTCCGGGGGTGGCCAGGGCTTCGGGGGTGGTCAGGGCTTCGGGGGTGGTCAGGGCTTCGGCGGGGGTCGGGGCTTAAGCGGTGGCCAGGGCCCCGGTCGAGAGCACGGCTTCGGCGGCGGATCGGGCGGCGGATGGCACGGCGATACCGGTGGTCAGCCCGGAGCCGGGGCACCGGGTGGTGGTGCCCCGGGCGGCACCGGAGCAGGTGCGCCCGGCGGACACGGTGGCTCCGGTGGTTACACCTCCGGGCGAGGCGACACCGCGCTCGGCATCTACGCGTCGATGATGGGGCTGGCCGCGCTCGGGCTTGTTTGGGCGGTGGCCGACACCCTGCGGCGAGCTCGCGGAGCGGTCCTCGGCCGGTGACCGGGGTCACCGGATTGGGTGTGATCACCGCTCGTCGGCGATGATTCTCTCGTGCCGACAACCGCCGATCGTCGTACTCCCGACGCCGTCCTCTGGGACATGGACGGCACCCTGCTCGACTCGGAACGCCTGTGGGACGTCGCCGTCGCCGAGCTCTCGCTGCGACACGGCTATCCGATGACCCCGGAGCTGCGGGAGTCGACGCTGGGCAACTCCATGGACGACGCACTCGACAAGGTCTACGACGCCGCCGGACTCTCGGCGGCCGAGCGTGATCATGCCCGCGACGAACGCTGGCTGCTCGACCGGGTCGCCGAACTGTTCGCCGACGACCTGCCGTGGCGACCGGGCGCCCGCGAGACGCTGGAACTCGTCGCCGCGGCCGGTATCCCGATGGCACTGGTCACCAACACCGTCCGCGAACTGACCGAGCTCGCCCTCGACACCCTCGACCGGCGGTTCTTCGCCGTCACGGTGTGCGGCGACGAGGTCGCCACGGGCAAGCCGGCACCGGATCCGTATCTGCGGGCGGCGGAGCTCCTCGGGGTCGACGCCCGCCGATGCCGCGCGGTCGAGGATTCGCCGACCGGGACCTCGTCGGCGACCGCCGCCGGGTGCACGACGCTCGTGGTGCCCTCGACGGCGCCGGTTCCGCCGGGTCCGCTGCGGGAGTTCCGGACCTCGCTCGTCGGGGTCACCCTCGCCGAACTCGAAACAGCCCACGTGCGAGGATAGGAACTCGTGAAAACCTTCGACGAGCTGTTCGCCGAGCTGACCGACAAGGCGCAAACCCGGCCGGCCGGCAGCGGAACCGTCGCCGCCCTCGACGCGGGCGTGCACACCCTCGGCAAGAAGATCATCGAGGAGGCCGGCGAGGTGTGGCTCGCCGCCGAGCACGAGTCCGATGAGTCGCTCGGTGAGGAGATCTCCCAGCTCATCTACTGGTTGCAGGTGATGATGATCAAGCGCGGTCTCTCGCCGGCCGACGTCTACCGCCATCTGTAGGTCGCGCCCGATCCGGCGCGGCCCATCGCCCGTCATCCCCTCAGCTCACCAGCTACCCCTGGAGTGATCATGCTGCGAGTCGCAGTACCCAACAAAGGCGCGCTGTCGGAGTCGGCGGCCGCCGTCCTGGCCGAGGCCGGCTACCGCAAGCGGACCGACAGCAAGGACTTGACCGTCCTCGACATCGCCAACGACGTCGAGTTCTTCTTTCTGCGTCCCAAGGACATCGCCATCTATGTCGGCGCCGGGACCCTCGACCTGGGCATCACCGGCCGCGATCTCGCGCGCGACTCGGGCGCCGAGGTCGACGAGGAGCTCGCCATGGGGTTCGGCAGCTCCACCTTTCGCTATGCGGCGCCCGGCGACCAGGAGTGGACCGTCGCCGACCTCGCAGGCAAACGGATCGCGACGTCGTATCCGAATCTGGTCCGTGCCGACCTGGCCTCGCGCGGACTCGAGGCCGAGATCATCCGCCTCGACGGAGCGGTCGAGATCTCCATCCAGCTCGGCGTGGCCGACGCGATCGCCGACGTCGTCGGATCCGGACGGACGCTGCGTCAGCACGGACTGGCCGCATTCGGTGAGTCGCTGTGCGACTCCGAGGGCGTGTTGATCAGTCGTGCCGGAACCGACACCGACAAGCGCGCACGACAATTCGTCAAGCGTGTGCAGGGCGTGGTGTTCGGTCAGCAGTACGTGATGATCGACTACGACTGCCCCCGCGGCAGCATCTTCGACCAGGCGATCGCGCTGACCCCGGGCCTCGAATCGCCGACCGTCTCACCGATGGCCGACCCGGACTGGGTCGCCGTGCGCGCGATGGTACCGCGCAAGAGCCACCAGAACCTGATGGACGAACTCTCCGAACTCGGTGTGCGGGCGATCCTGGCCTCCGACATCCGATCCTGCCGGTTCTGAGCCTTACGGGCGTAGGCCGCCGGTTGCCGCTCAGCGGCCGTCGAGCAGCACCGTCTGCGCGGACCGGCCGATGAACCCGTCCGCGTCGTAGAGATCGGCGAAGGTCGCGCCGAAACCGTCGGAACCCGCGGCCAACTCGGCGTCGATGCCGAGCCATTGCCCGGACGGCACCGCCGAGAAATGCACGGTGGTGTCGGTGTTCATCCACGTCCACTCGTCCGGACGCAATCGGGTGCCGAGGCCGTTGGCGACGTCGACGACGGTCATGATCGATTGCAGATCGGAGATCTTCTCCCCGGCGACGAGTTCGACCGCCGGCCGTAGCCAGACCGCCGGTGTGGCGCCGAGCCTGCCCGTGGTGACCGCCGACTCCGTCGAGCCGATGAATCCCTCGGTGCCCCAGTCGACCCCGAGTGAGCTGTCCGCGGTGACGCCGACCTTCACATCGATGTCCTCGGGTGTCGGCCGCAGCGGCGACTGGGGACGCACCGCGATCGTCGAGGTGTCGTGGGCGCGCAATCGCCACGCCACCGCCCGGGCCACCGGACGATACGAGCCGTCGGGTTGGACGACCTCGAGGTCGGCGGCGACCATGCTGATGCGGCGGCCCGGCCGGATCACCTGCGCCCGAACCCGATTCATCTCGAGCCCGACCGCACCCAGGATCTCGGTGGTCACTCGGGTGAAGTGCATCGACGTCTCCGGCGCCGCGTGCTCGAGCGCCCGCATCAACAGTCCGGTGGGAGGACCGCCGTGCTGGATGTCCGACGACCACGGACTGATGGTCGCCGACGTCGGTCGAAAGTATTCGAACCCGTCCGAACCCGGACCCTCCGGAACGTAGTAACTGGTCTCCACGACCACAGCCTATGTGAGTCGGCATAGTCCGCCGGGGGTGGGCCCTGAGCCCGCCCCCTAGCCCGGTCCTGACCCCGCGATGGCCACGTCGGTTGAACGATCGCAACTGTTCGTCCGATCGGGTGAATCTTCGTGGATTTGCACCGAGTTCGGCCGGTCAAACGTCCAGGATGAACTTCGTTCACCACCGTCGATCCGAGCATGTTGATCACGAACAGCGGGCAACATGACTCATTGATGGGAGCCCTGGTGGATCCGCGACGTCCACGCGGTGATCGATCGAGGGGAAGACGTCTTGTACGGAGTACGAAAGGCGGTCGCGAGTACGGCCGCCGGATGCGCGCTGTGTCTCGGTGCGGTCGTACCGATGACCCTGTCGGCGACCACTGCCGCAGCCGGTGCCGGAGTCGACGGCACCATCGCATGGCTGGAAGACCAGGGTGTCGTGCGCGCGGCAACACCGGACGACTGTCCGGTTGCGCCCGCAGGCGACTCATCCGGCGATCAGTCCGGGGCCACGACCCCGATTCCCGATCCGTGTCCCGATTGGCTGTCGGTCGGCGACCCCCATGCCGACCGCTCCGCGATCATCGTTGTCACACCCGGGACCGACGACGGCACGCTGTACCCACGGATCAAGGGCATGCGCGCCGGGCGCGAGACCATCGTCATCGACTATCCCGAAGCACTTGCGCCACTCACCTCGGGACGGTCCGGCGCAGTGCTCCCGATCTTCGCGCCGACCTACGACCAGTCGCGCGATATCGCGGTGGCCAACAATCTGACGGTGATGCGAGAGTTTCAGAAGCTTGCGCCCACCGCGCCCCACGTCGTCTACACCGGCTACTCCCAGGGCGCCGAAGCGCTGGGCAACGCTGCCGAACAGGCCGTCGGCTCGGGCTCGATCGACACGGCCAACTCGCACATCATTCTCATCTCCGATCCGCGCTCCCCGTGGGGGTTGAAGGCCTGGGCCGCCGAGCAACCGCTGGTGGGGGCGTTTTTCGAGGCGTTCGGTGCGGAATCCAACGGTGCTCGCGATCCGGGCGCGACGGGTGACCAACTGCCGGTGACCTCGGTGATCGTGGTGGGTGATCCGGTCGCCAACTTCCAGTGGGTCTGGTATCGGCCGGTGAGTTCGCTCCTCGTCGACGCGGCAGGCTTCATCCCCATCCACTCCGGCATGGGCGCCGACAACTACGGGGACCTGATCGACTACAGCCAGGAACCGACCACGCTGTACAGCCAGGACGGCAACACCACCTACCTCGTCTATCAGCCTGATCACCATCCGTTGACGATGCTGGCGATGCTGGTCAACGACGAACTCGGGATCGGCTACGACACCGCCGACGTCGCGCGCTGGGACAAGGTCAACAACGCCTTCTATCCGCTGCAAGGCCCCGCCGTCGACAACGCGGCCGTACCGGTCGTGATCAGCCCGGACCAACGCACGGCGTCGTCGCCACAAGCCCGGACCGCATCCGCACCCGACACCGCGGCGCCGCTGGGTGACACCGCGCCACCGAGCCAGCCCGCGCCACCGAGCCAGACCGCACCGCTGAGTCAGGCCGTCGCGCCGAGCGAGACCACTGCACCCCAACAGGATTCGGCGCTCACTGCACCGACGACCGCCGGGCGACATCGAGCACCCGAGGCGCCCGGCGGCGACCAGACGTCCACCACCCAGACGGGAACCACCCAGACGGGGAGCGCCGGGACGGGGGAGCAGTCCCCGGCCGATCAGCCCGAACAGGGCGGGGGACGGCACCGCCTGCAGGGCAGTGGTCGGCACGCCGACACCGTGACCTCGGGTACGACAGGGACGGCAACAACAGGCACGGCCGGCGCAACTGACGGGGGCTCAGGCGACGGCGCTTCGGGCGCCACCAACGCCGGGTGATCTGACACACCACCCGGCCGAGCGTCGGCTCAGGCCGTGAAACCCGGTGGTGGACCGGGGTATTCGGGAATCTCGCCGCCGAACTCGGGGCACCGTTCGTGATGTTCGCAGTACCGGCACAGGCGTGATCGACGCGGCCGGAAGTCGCCGGAGGCGACGGCTGCCCGGATGGCCCGCCAGATCGCCGACAACGTGCGGCCGAAACGCTCGAGCTCGTCGCGATCGGGGGTGTAGGTGAGCACCTGCCCGTCGGACAGATACATCAGTTGCAGACGGGCGGGGACCACCCCCCGAATCCGCAGGATCGCCAGCGCGTAGAACTTCATCTGGAACAGCGCCTTGGCCTCATACGCCTCACCGGGCGCGCGACCGGTCTTGTAATCGACCACCCGGATCTCCCCGGTGGGTGCGATGTCGATCCGATCGATGAAACCGCGCATGAGCACGTCATCGGCCTCGATCTCGACGTGTTCTTCCACCGCGGCCGCATCGAAGGCCGTCGGATTCTCCATCCGGTAGTAGTTCTCGATGAGTCCGTGCGCCTCGGCGAGGAAGGCCTCGTGATCGCCGGATCCGATCAACTCGGCCAGCGTCGGATCGGCCTCGCACAGCGCCGCCCAGGCCCCCTCCACGAGAAAGTCCGCGGACTCCTGGGTGCGCAGTGACGCCGGCATGTCGAAGAGGTTCTCGAGTGCGGCGTGGACGACGGTTCCGCGAGTCTGGGCCTTCGTCGGTGTCTCCGGGAACCGGTCGATCGCACGATAGCGATAGAGAAGCGGGCATTGTTTGAAGTCGGTGGCACGAGAGGGTGACAGAGCCAACGGCCGACCGACGAGACCGCGCCCGGAGCCCGGCGCGGACACCTCGTCCGGGGTCGGGCCGCCCGCGGCCGGGGCGGGTGCAGCAGTGGCCTGGGTGGACCCGGGAGAAACTGTGGTCGTCACATTTGGCAGGGTAGGGCGCGGCTGTGACAAACCCGAGTACATCGGCGACAAACGCCGCGAGCGTCGGTGACAAGCGCCGCGCGCGGTGGGGGACCACATCCTCGACAGTGGAAACGTCCTGCCACAGTAGACAACACATGTAACACCAGCCCCGAGAGGAACACCCCCATGCTGCGCGAGAGCACCACCTGATGGCGTCGAGTGGCGTGTTCGTCGTCGGGGACCGGGTCCAGCTCACCGACGCCAAGGGCCGCAAGTTCACGGTGATCCTGGAAACCGGGAAACAGTTCCACACCCACCGCGGTGCGATCGCACACGACGACCTCATCGGCGCGCCCGAGGGGAGCATCGTCGCGGCGACGAGCGGAACCGAATACCTGGCGCTCCGTCCGCTCCTCGTCGACTACGTCCTGTCGATGCCCCGCGGTGCACAGGTCATCTACCCCAAGGATGCCGCGCAGATCGTGACCGAAGGTGACATCTTCCCCGGTGCGCGAGTGCTCGAGGCCGGTGCCGGGTCCGGTGCGTTGACCTGCTCGTTGTTGCGCGCCGTCGGCGAGCGTGGCGAGGTGACCTCGTACGAGATCCGCGAAGATCACGCCGAGCATGCCCAGCGCAATGTCGAGACGTTCTTCGGCGGCCATCCGGCGAATTGGTCTCTGGTGATCGACGATCTGGCGAATATCGCCGTCACCGAGCAATTCGATCGCGTCATCCTCGACATGCTCGCGCCGTGGGAGCCGCTCGATGTGGTGCGTTCGATCATGAAACCAGGCGGAGTCTTGACGGTTTATGTGGCGACGGTCACGCAATTGTCGCGTGTCATCGAGGCGCTGCGCGACCAGGAGTGCTGGACCGAGCCTCGGGCCTGGGAGTCGCTCGTACGTGACTGGAGCGCGGTCGGCCTCGCGGTCCGGCCCGAACACAAAATGCAAGGACACACCGCGTTTCTGATCACGGCACGACGACTGGCCGAGGGCACCACCACGCTCCGGCCGCAACGGCGCCCCACGCGGGGCTGAATCCGCGCACCGCCGCGCCGGAAACATCGCTAATACGTTGCGAAGACGCACATTTAACACACCATCAACATCTCTCCTCACGCAGTGCACGGCGATTCTTCTCTCCTGCCGGTAGCGTGGTGTTACGGCGCAAGCGCTCCATTGGGAGCGATTGCCGGGGAGAGGAGTCAGTAATGACCGAATCTGATCGCCATGAAGCCTCGGTGGAGAACACGGGCAGCAATGACCCGAGCGAGTCCACGCATGCGCGCGACGTCGACCCCGCGCGTACGCGCGACGTCGATGCGGGGGAGACGTTCACCCCTGCCTACACCCCGCCCCTGGCCGCGGCGCGTGCGGAACGGGAGCGCTCGGCGTTCACCCGGGCGTCGGATCCGAAGGATCTCCAGGATCGCGTCGACAACCTCACCGCCCGCAACGCCAAGCTCCTCGAAACCCTGAAAGAGGCGCGTCAGCAACTCGTCGCCCTGCGCGAAGAGGTCGACCGGCTCGGACAGCCCCCGAGTGGTTACGGCGTGCTGCTCGAGATCCATCCGGACCAGACCGTCGACGTGTTCACCTCGGGGCGCAAGATGCGCCTGACGTGCTCGCCGAACATCGACACCGAGGTGCTGCACAAGGGTCAGACCCTGCGCCTCAACGAGGCGCTGACGATCGTCGAGGCCTGCGACTTCGATTCGGTCGGCGAGATCAGCACGCTGCGTGAGGTTCTCGGTGACGGCAACCGCGCACTCGTCGTCGGGCACGCCGACGAGGAGCGCGTGGTGTGGCTGGG
>NZ_MVPX01000226.1:0-1435 GCF_002043085.1 Gordonia sp. i37
CCCGACGTCGGCTACGAGGACATCGGTGGCCTCGGTCGGCAGATCGAGCAGATCCGCGACCCCGTCGAGCTGCCGTTCCTGCACAAGGATCTCTTCCGCGACTACGCGCTGCGTCCGCCCAAGGGTGTGCTGCTCTACGGTCCTCCCGGCTGCGGTAAGACGCTGATCGCCAAGGCGGTGGCCAATTCGCTCGCCAAGAAGATCGCCCAGGTGCGCGGCGACGACGCCAAGGAAGCCAAGTCCTACTTCCTCAACATCAAGGGCCCCGAACTACTCAACAAGTTCGTCGGCGAGACCGAGCGACACATCCGCCTGATCTTCCAGCGGGCCAGGGAGAAGGCGTCGGAGGGGACCCCGGTCATCGTGTTCTTCGACGAGATGGATTCGATCTTCCGGACACGTGGCTCCGGTGTCTCCTCGGACGTGGAGACCACCGTGGTCCCGCAGCTCCTCAGCGAGATCGACGGTGTCGAAGGCCTCGAGAACGTGATCGTCATCGGTGCCTCCAACCGTGAGGACATGATCGATCCCGCCATCCTGCGGCCGGGACGACTCGACGTGAAGATCAAGATCGAACGTCCCGACGCCGAGTCGGCGATCGACATCTTCTCCAAGTACCTCACCGAGTCACTACCGGTGCACGCCGACGACCTCGGTGAGTTCGGAGGCGACCGGACCGCATGCGTCAACGCGATGATCGAGAAGGTCGTCGAGCGCATGTATGCCGAGAGTGATGAGAACCGCTTCCTGGAGGTGACCTACGCCAACGGCGACAAAGAGGTCATGTACTTCAAGGACTTCAACTCCGGTGCGATGATCCAGAACGTCGTCGACCGGGCCAAGAAGTACGCCATCAAGTCGCAATTGGACACCGGCGCACCGGGTCTGCGGGTGCAGCACCTGTTCGACTCGATCCTCGACGAGTTCGCCGAGAACGAGGATCTGCCCAACACCACGAACCCCGACGACTGGGCCCGGATCTCGGGCAAGAAGGGCGAGCGGATCGTCTACATCCGCACGCTGGTCACCGGCAAGAGTTCGGGCGCGAGCCGCGCCATCGACACCGAGACCAACACCGGCCAGTACCTCTAGGTCGACACCGGTCCGGGACCGGCTCGGCGCTGCCCACTCCCGATTCGGGAGTGGGCAGCTCTTGTCCGACCCCCACCTGTCTCGTCGGCACCTTTCGCCGACACCCCCGATTTGTCCGTCATGCACACGACGAGGCGGGGACGGGTGGCCTCGGACGCATTAGAGTCTGTCGGTGATGAACAGCAGCGTCTCGATGATCCCCGGCCGGCTGACGGTCGCCGGGATCACGCACCGACTGGGCGATTCGCCACGGGTTCGTATCGGCCGTACCCCCGACAACGACGTCGTCGTGAACCACCCGCTGGTCTCTCGGCATCACCTGTCGATCGAGTGGCGGGGGGGC
>NZ_MVPX01000227.1:0-14531 GCF_002043085.1 Gordonia sp. i37
CGCCGGTCCCGGCTCCGCCGCAACCCCCACGACGCCCACCTCCTGCCCCGCCCGGCCCGGCGGGATCCGGTCCACGACCGGTCGCTGCAGGTTCTGCTCGGATACCGATGCGTGTGCCGGCGCCCGGCTCCTACGAACCCGGGGCGGTCGCGCCGATGCCCGCCGAACTCGCCGATGCGCCGCACCTGCAGGCACTCAAGCAGAACGTCTCGGCGATCTACCAGCTGCCCGGACGCGCCGAACGTCCGGGCCGCGAGACGATCTCGCTGGCCGGCTCACAGTCGATCGGCCGCACCCCCGACAACGACATCGTCGTCAGCGACGTACTCGCCTCGCGCCATCACGCCCGGGTGCTGTCCCGACCCGACGGTCTGTACATCGAAGACCTGGGAAGCGTCAACGGTACCTATGTCAACGGCCAACGCGTGCAACGGGTTCGGCTGACCGACGGCAATGTCGTCACCATCGGCAACAGCGACTTCGTGGTGTCCGGCGGAAGCCTGATGCGCGGCCAGTCCCAGGATGTGGTCGCCGGTGGCCTTCAGGTCAACGGTGTGAGCCTCGTCGTCGACGGGGGTAAGAAACTCCTGCAGGACGTCGAGTTCTCGGCCCGACCCGGATCGCTGACCGCGGTGATCGGCCCCTCGGGTGCAGGCAAGTCGACGGTCTCGCGCATCGTCGCCGGGCTGAACTCGCCGACCAGCGGGCGGGTCACCTTCGAGAACCGCAGCGTCCACGAGGAATACGACTCGCTGCGCACCCGGATCGGCATGGTGCCGCAGAAGGACGTCCTGCACCACAAGCTCACCCTGCGCCAGGCCCTGCGCTATGCCGCCGAGCTGCGTCTGCCGCCGGATTTGTCGAAAGCCGACCGCGACAACGTGATCAACGGTGTGCTCGCCGAGCTGCAGCTCACCGAGCACGTCGACACACGCGTCGAGAAGCTCTCCGGCGGCCAGCAGAAACGCGCGTCGGTGGCGATGGAACTGCTCACCGGGCCCTCGCTGCTGATCCTCGACGAGCCCACCTCCGGCCTCGATCCGGCCCTCGACCGCCAGGTGATGTCGACGCTGCGCCGCCTCGCCGACGCCGGCCGCGTGGTCCTGGTGGTCACCCACTCGCTGACCTATCTGTCGATGTGCGACCAGGTGCTGCTGCTGGCGCCGGGCGGAAAGACCGCCTACTGCGGACCGCCGACACAGGTCGGTGCCGCGATGGGCACCTCGGACTGGGCGGAGATCTTCGCCTTCGTCGCCGATGCCCCCGACACCGCGCACATGCGCTATTTGCAGGGCAGACGAGCGCCGACACCACCACCACCGCCGCGACCGCCGGGGCCCCCGATACCGGTGCCGCAGACCAGCTTCACGCGACAGTCGAGCACGATCGGTCGCCGGCAGATACGCCTGATCTTCGCCGACGTCGGCTACCTGGCGTTCCTGGTCCTGCTGCCGGTGGTGCTGGGCCTGCTGACGCTGGTCATCCCGGGCAGCGATGGATTCAACGCCAAGATGGCCGCCGACCCCAACCTGATCCCGCCGCGTCCGGCGGCCAAGGACCCGGTCGAGGCGGTGCAGATCCTCGTCGTGCTGGTGGTGGGGGCGGCGTTCATGGGTGCGGCGTTGACGATGCGCGACCTGGTCGGCGAGCGCGACATCTTCGAACGCGAACGGGCGGTCGGGCTGCGACCGGGCGCCTACCTGTGGGCCAAGGTGGTGGTGTTCTTCTGCACCGCGATGCTGCAGAGCGCGGTGATGGTCGCGATCACCTTCGCCGGCCGTGGGCTGCCGCATCTCGGTGGTCCGCTGGTGCCGCCGCCGGTGGCCCTGTTCGTCGCGATCGCCGCGCTGGCGTGCGTGTCGACCCTGGTCGGTCTGGCGATCTCGGCGGCGGTTCGCTCGCAGGAGCAGGCGATGCCACCGCTGGTGATCATCATCATGGTGCAGTTGGTGTTCTGCGGTGGCCTGTTCGCGCTGGACAAGCCCGGCCTACAACAGCTCTCGTGGATCTTCCCGTCGTACTGGGGCTACGTGGCGTCGGCGGGCGCAGTCGATCTGCCCACGATCAATCCCGACGCGACCCAGAAGGTCTCACTCTGGCAGACCTCACCCGCTCACGCCGGACTGGCGTTCGGGGTGCTGCTGGTGATCGCGGTGATCCTGTATGTGTTCACCTATTCGCGTCTGCGGCTCAAGAAGCGCTGAGCCGCAGACGCGGGGGTCTCCGAGCCGTCTCTCTCACCCGCCGGCCGGCGCCGGGTACCGCACGAGTCCGAGTTCGGCGTCGTCGGCGAGCAGCCGCTGGCGCGGCAACACACGCGCGGTGTAACCGAGCACACCGGAACGGTGCGGGGTGATCGTCGTGGTGAAGGCCACCCGACCCGAGGCGTCGGGACCACCGGCCGGGCTCATCGGCGACACGGTCGGCTCGACGATGTCGCCGGCGTCGTCGACCCGACCGAGAACCGCTTCGACCGTCACCTCGTCGGCAGCCATCCCGCCGAGACCGACCTGGGCGGTCAGCTGTAGTTGCCGGGCACCCGGGTCGCCGGACTCGTCGAGCCCCGCGATCATCACCGACGGCCACGCCGCCTCGACGCGCCTGCGATAGGCGGCGAGGTCGCGGGCGGCCGCGTAGTCGTCGGCGACCGCGGCCGTGAATGACTGGGCCGCAGGCGCATACAGCTCGGTGGTGTAGTCACGAACCATCCGGGACGCGAGCACCTTCGGACCGAGAACCGAGAGCGTGTGCCGGACCATCTCGACCCATCGCTCGGGCAGGCCGCTGGTCTCACGCGCGTAGAACAACGGGATGACCGAGTTCTCCAGTAGCGAATACAGTGCCTCGGCCTCGAGGTCGTCGCGCCGGTTCTCGTCGGTGACGCCCTCGGCCGACGGGATGGCCCAGCCGTTCTCGCCGTCGGCCATCTCGTCCCACCATCCGTCGAGGATCGACAGATTCAGGCCGCCGTTGAGCGCCGACTTCATCCCCGAGGTACCGCAGGCCTCCATCGGCCGCACCGGGTTGTTGAGCCAGACGTCGCAGCCGGCGTAGATGTGCCGCGCCATCGAGATGTCGTAATCGGGCAGGAACACGATGCGATCGCGGATCGCCGGGTCCTCGGTGAAACGCACCACCTGCTGGATGAGCGCCTTGCCGCCGTCGTCGGCCGGGTGCGCCTTGCCCGCGATGACCAGTTGCACCGGACGCTGCGGGTCGGTGAGGATGCGCTTGAGACGGTCGGGATCGCGCAGCATGAGCGTGAGCCGCTTGTAGGTCGCGGCGCGGCGCGCGAAGCCGATGGTCAGCACCTCGGGGTCGAAAAGATCAGCGGTCCAGGATAATTCGACCTCACTGAATCCGCGGTCCCGGCCGCTGGCGTGTGCGCGTCGGCGGACCTCGTCGACCAGCCCGCCGCGCAGCGCCTGCCGGGTCTTCCACAGATCGGCCGCCGACAATTCGGCGTACCGGGATGCCGCCGAGTCCTCGTCGGCGCCGACGAGTTCGCGCCAGGGGCGCGCGACCCACGTGAAGCCGTGCACGCCATTGGTGATCGCCCCGATCGGCACCTCGTCGGCGTCGAAGCCCGGCCAGAGCCCGGCGAACATCTCTCGGCTGACCTCGCCGTGCAGCTGCGACACCCCGTTCGACCGCTGGCCGAGCCGAAAACCCATGTGCGCCATGTTGAACACGCCGGGATCACCCTCGTTGCCGAGTTCGAGGACCGTCGCCGCGGACAGGCCGGGCAGCAACCGGGACCCACCACCGGGGTCGGCGTCGAGGTAGAACGAGACCAGGTCCTTGCCGAAACGGTCGATGCCTGCGGGGACCGGGGTGTGGGTGGTGAAGATGTTGGACGCGCGCACCACCGACTCCGCGGAGCCGACGTCGAGGCCCGACTCGACGAGTTCGCGCACGCGTTCGGCGCCGAGGAAGCCCGCATGTCCCTCGTTCATGTGGAACACCGTGGGCTCGGGGCGGCCGGTGGCCGCGATGAAGGCGCGCAGGGCGCGCACCCCGCCGATGCCGAGCAGGATCTCCTGTTTGATCCGATGATCCTGGTCGCCACCGTATAGCCGGTCGGTCACCGAACGCAGTTCGTCGTCGTTGGCCGGGATGTCGGTGTCGAGCAGCAGCAACGGGATCCGGCCCACGGTCGCGACCCAGACCTGGGCGTGCAGGGTGCGTCCGCCGGGCATCGACACGGTCACGTCGACCGGATGCTCGCCGTCGGTCAGCAGGTCCAGCGGCAGCAGCCCCGGATCGTTGACGGGGTATCGCTCGATCTGCCACCCGTCGTGCGAGAGGCTCTGCCGGAAGTAGCCCGAGCGGTAGAACAGGCCGACCCCGATGAGCGGCAGGCCCAGATCCGAGGCCGCCTTGAGATGGTCGCCGGCCAGGATGCCCAGGCCGCCGGAGTAGATCGGCAGCACCTCGGAGATGCCGAATTCCATCGAGAAGTAGGCGATACCCGGGGGCATCGGCACCCCTTCGCGTTCCTGACGACCGAACCACTGCGGTTCGGCCCGATAGGTGTCGAGCTCTGCGCGCAGTGCTTCGAGCCGACCGCGGAAGCCGTCGTCGTCGGCGAGCTCGGCCAGTCGCGCCGGATCGACCTCGGCGAGCAGGCGTAGTGGATCGGCGAAGGACTGCCACAGATCGGGGTCGATCGTGGCGAACAGATCCTGGGTGTCGCTGTGCCACACCCAGCGCAGATTGCGGGCCAGGACGTCGAGGTCGGCGAGCGGGGCCGGGAGCGGTACGCGGACGGTGAACCGGCGGAAGGCTTTCACGGCGTAGACGCTACCGACGTCGGCGACCGGACGCACCGCAAGCGGGGCGGGCGTTCATCAGCTCGTCCCGATCCCGACACAAGGTGCATGCGTGCCGACCAACGATGCCCAGGTGGGTGGGATCGGTGGCGTCGGCCTCCGACCTCTACGCTCGGATGCATGCAGCGAATCATCGGCACCGAGGTCGAGTACGGTATCTCGGCTCCGGGGGACCCGACCGCGAATCCGATCATGACCTCCACCCAGGCGGTGCTGGCCTACGCAGCGGCCGCGGGGGTGCCCCGCGCCAAGCGCACGCGCTGGGATTACGAGGTGGAGTCGCCGCTGCGTGACGCGCGCGGATTCGACCTCGGCCGCGGCTCGGGTCCGGCACCGATCATCGACGCCGACGAGATCGGGGCGGCGAATATGATCCTCACCAACGGCGCGCGCCTCTACGTCGATCACGCCCATCCCGAGTACTCCGCGCCCGAGGTCACCGACCCGATGGATGCGGTGATCTGGGACAAGGCGGGGGAGCGGGTCATGGAGGCCGCCGCACGCCACGTCGCGAGTGTGCCCGGCGCCCCGCGTCTGCAGCTCTACAAGAACAACATCGACGGCAAGGGTGCCTCGTACGGCACCCACGAGAACTATCTGATGAACCGGGAGACCCCGTTCACCGCGGTCATCGGCGGTCTCACGACGTTCTTCGCCTCGCGTCAGGTGATCACCGGCTCCGGCCGCGTCGGCATCGGACAGTCCGGCGACGAGGCGGGATACCAGCTCTCGCAGCGCTCCGACTACATCGAGGTCGAGGTGGGGCTGGAGACCACCCTCAAACGCGGGATCATCAACACCCGCGACGAGCCGCACGCCGACCCGGAACGCTATCGGCGTCTGCACGTCATCATCGGCGACGCGAATCTCGCCGAGACCGCCACCTACCTCAAGGTCGGCACCACCTCGCTGGTGCTCGATCTCATCGAGGCCGGGGTCGATTTCTCCGACCTCGAACTCGCGCGCCCCGTGCAGGCGGTGCACACGATCAGTCACGATCCGAGCCTGGCCGCGACCGTCGCGTTGACCGACGGGCGCGAACTCACCGGCCTGGCGCTGCAGCGTGAGTATCTCGACCGGTGCGTCGGGTTCCACGAGCGGGAACACTCCGACGACGAGCGGGCCATGCACGTCCTGGCCACGTGGGCCGATGTCCTCGACCGTCTCGAACGGGATCCGCTCGAGTGCGCCGACATCCTCGACTGGCCGGCGAAGCTGCGGATCCTGGAGGGCTTCCGGCAGCGCGAGGGCCTCGGCTGGTCGGCGCCTCGCCTGCAGTTGATCGATCTGCAGTACTCCGACGTGCGCCTGGAGAAGGGTCTTTATAACCGGCTCGTCGCGCGCGGATCGATGAAACGTCTGGTCGACGAGGCTCAGGTGACGCGGGCGATCACCGAACCGCCGACCAACACCCGCGCCTACTTCCGTGGTGAGTGCCTGCGACGCTTCGGCGCCGACGTCGCCGCGGCGAGCTGGGATTCGGTGATCTTCGATCTCGGCGGCGACTCGTTGGTGCGTATCCCGACGCTGGAGCCGTTGCGCGGCAGCCGAGCCCACGTGGGCAAGCTCCTCGACTCCGTCGACTCCGCGGCCGACCTCGTCGAGCAGCTCACGACCTGATCGTCGTCGTGTTCCGACCGCCCAGAACGGGTCTGCGCCGGTAGTGTGGTCATACACCAGCGAGCGGGTACGACGACAACCCGTATACGGCTCGGGTGATGGTGGCACGGCGTGTTCGCGTCGCACCGCGATGCAGGAGGAGGAGACCAGTGAGCGCAGCGAGCGACGTCTCCGACGACGAAGAGTGGTGCTCTCGGGCGTGACCACACGCGAAGCCGGAGGCTTCGCCAACACTAAGGAGTGCAGATGGCGCAGGAACAGACCAAGCGCGGCGGCGGCGGGGACGACGACGATCTCGGCTCGGACGGCGGTGCGGGTCAGGAACGTCGCGAGAAGCTGACCGAGGACACCGATGATCTGCTCGACGAGATCGATGACGTGCTCGAGGAGAACGCCGAGGACTTCGTGCGTGCCTATGTCCAGAAGGGCGGCCAGTGAGCGACGGGTTCGATTCACTGTTCCCCAATCCCGTACGGCGACCGGCTCTTTCCCTTGGCGCGGACATCTCTTCGTTCAGTGACTACCTCCGGGTGCACGCTCCGGAGCAGTTGCCGGGGGCGCGAGCACAGCACATGAGTGCCGCCACCGACACCTCCGAGATCCCGCACGGCACCACCATCGTGGCGGTCAGCTATCCGGGCGGGGTGGTGCTCGCCGGCGACCGGCGAGCGACCATGGGCAATCTCATCGCCACGCGGGATGTGCAGAAGGTCTACATCACCGACGAGTATTCGGCGGCCGGTATCGCCGGTACCGCGGGTATCGCGATCGAGATGATCCGGTTGTTCACCGTGGAGCTCGAGCACTACGAGAAGATCGAGGGTGTGCCGCTGACGCTGGACGGCAAGGTGAGCCGGCTGGCCTCGATGGTGCGCGGCAATCTCGGTGCGGCGCTTCAGGGTCTGGCCGCGATCCCGCTGCTGGTCGGTTACGACATCGATCACGACGACCCGACCGAGCGCGGTCGGATCTTCTCCTTCGACGTCGCGGGCGACCGTCACGAGGAGTTCGGCGGATATACCGCCATCGGTTCCGGATCGGTGTTCGCCAAATCGTCGCTGAAGAAGCTCTACCGCCGTGATCTCGACGCCGACGGCGCGCTGGCGGTGGCCGTGGAGGCCCTCTACGACGCTGCCGACGACGACACCGCCACCGGTGGTCCCGACCTGGTTCGCAAGATCTTCCCGCTGGCGGTCGTGGTGGGTGCGCAGGGTGCCCACGAGGTCGACTCGGAGGCCATCGAGGCGGCCGCGCGTGCGATCATCGACCGCCGCGCCGCCGAGCACGAAGGAGATCCGCGGTGACCTTTCCTTATTACGCAAGTGCCGAGCAGATCATGCGCGACCGCTCGGAGTTGGCGCGCAAGGGTATTGCCCGCGGCCGCAGTGTGGTCATCCTGACCTACGCCGACGGTGTGCTGTTCGTCGCGGAGAACCCGTCGAACACGCTGCGCAAGACCAGTGAGATCTACGATCGCATCGGATTTGCCGCCGTCGGTAAGTACAACGAGTTCGAGAGTCTGCGCAAGGCCGGGATCCAGCTCGCGGACATGCGTGGTTACAGCTACGACCGCAACGATGTGTCGGCGCTGAGCCTGGCCAACACCTATGCCAACGCACTCGGATCGGTGTTCACCGAACAGGCCAAGCCCTACGAGGTCGAACTCTGCGTCGCCGAGGTGGCCCGACCCGGTAAGCCGAAGCCCTCGCAGCTGTACCGGATCGGCTACGACGGCTCGATCTCCGACGAGACGCGGTTCCTGGTGATGGGCGGTGCCACCGAATCCATCGCGGCCGCCCTCAAGGACAGCTATGCGGCGGATCTCGATCTCGCGCATGCACTCTCGGTGGCTGTCGCCGCGCTGGCGACCCCCACCGACACGGGTAACGGTGCCGCGGCCACGCCCCGGGAACTCACGCCGGGTGATCTCGAGGTCGCGATCCTCGACCGCAATCGGCCCCGGCGGGCGTTCAAGCGGCTCACCGCCGCACGCGTCGCGGAGTTGCTCGCGAGTGTCGACGGAGCCGGCACCGATGGCGTCGGCACTGATGGCGTCGGCACCTCGGATGAGCCGGGTGAGTCCACCGCGGGTTCCACCGATCCTGCGCCGCAGTGAGCACTTTCTTCCCGGCTGCGGATGGGGATTTCGCGTCGCGCGTCCGGCAGGTCGCCGGGGCGGCGCGCGGGTAGGGTTGATCACGTGCAGCGTCGAATCATGGGCATCGAGACGGAATTCGGTGTCACGTGCACCTTCCACGGTCATCGTCGGCTCAGTCCGGACGAGGTGGCCCGCTATCTGTTCCGGCGGGTTGTCTCGTGGGGCCGGTCGTCGAATGTGTTCCTGCAGAACGGCGCGCGGCTCTACCTCGACGTCGGGTCGCATCCGGAGTACGCGACCGCCGAATGCGACGGTCTGGTCCAGCTGATCAACCACGACCGGGCGGGTGAACTCGTCCTCGAGGATCTGCTGATCGACGCCGAGCAGCGCCTGGCCGACGAGGGCATCGGTGGTGACATCTACCTGTTCAAGAACAACACCGATTCGGCCGGCAACTCCTACGGATGCCACGAGAACTATCTGGTGGTGCGGGCGGGCGAGTTCTCCCGCATCTCCGATGTGCTGTTGCCGTTCCTGGTGACCCGGCAGCTGATCTGCGGCGCGGGGAAGGTGCTGGCCACCCCGAAGGCGGCGACCTTCTGCCTGTCGCAGCGCGCCGAGCACATCTGGGAGGGTGTGTCGTCGGCGACCACGCGCTCCCGCCCGATCATCAACACCCGCGACGAGCCGCACGCCGACGCCGAGAAGTACCGGCGGCTGCACGTCATCGTCGGCGATTCCAACATGGCGGAGATGACGACGCTGCTCAAGGTCGGCTCGGCGGCATTGGTGCTGGAGATGATCGAGGCCGGCGTGGTGTTCCGGGATTTCGCCCTGGACAACCCGATTCGTGCCATCCGCGAGGTCAGCCATGACCCCACGGGGCGTCGCCCGGTCCGGCTCGCCGGTGGTCGGCAGGCCAGCGCCCTGGACATCCAGCGCGAGTATCACGCGCGGGCCGTCGAACACCTGGTGAACCGGCGCCCGGATCCGGAGATGGACATGGTCGTCGATCTGTGGGGCCGGATGCTCGACGCGGTGGAGAGCGGCGACTTCTCCGGGGTGGACACCGAGATCGACTGGGTGATCAAGCGCAAGCTGTTCGAGCGCTACCAGGACCGGTACTCGATGGATCTGTCCGACCCGAAGATCGCGCAACTCGACCTGGCCTTCCACGACATCAAACGCGGTCGCGGTGTCTTCGACGTCCTGTCCCGCAAGGGTCTGGTCCGCCGGATCACCACCGACGAGGCGATCAAGACCGCGGTGAACGAACCGCCGCAGACCACCCGGGCCAAACTGCGTGGCGACTTCATCTCCGCGGCGCAGAAGGCGGGTCGCGATTTCACCGTCGACTGGGTCCACCTCAAACTGAACGATCAGGCGCAACGAACGGTGCTGTGCAAGGACCCGTTCCGGTCGGTCGACGAGCGCGTCGATCGCCTGATCGCGTCCATGTGAGTCGTAGGCTCGACGGGTGGCAACCAAGGTCTCGAAGGTCGAGCGGCTCCTCAATCTGGTGATCTGCCTGCTGGCGACCAAGCAGTTCGTCACCGCCGAGTACATCCGACGCAATGTGGTCGGCTACCACGACGACGGACAGTCGGCCGAGGCATTCAACCGGATGTTCGAACGCGACAAGACCGAGTTGCGGGAGTTGGGCATTCCGCTGGTGACCGGGCCCTCGGCGATGGGGCAGGGGCTCGACGGGTATCGCATCAATCGTGACAGTTACGAGTTGCCCGACATCTCCTTCGACCGGGACGAGGCCGCGGCGATCGCGATGGCGGCCACGCTGTGGGACACCCCGGAGATCTCGGCCATCTCGCAGACCGCGGTCCTCAAGTTGCGGGCCGCAGGGTTCGACGTCCGCGCCGACGACGAGATCGGCGTCTCCGCGGGTGATTCGGCGAGGTCGATGGGCAGTGAGGCGACCCTCGGTGCGTTGTTGCCGGCGATCGAGGCGCAACGCGCGGTGACTTTCACCTACCGGGCCGGATCGGGATCGGTGGGGATGCCGCGGACCCTCGAACCGTGGGGTGTGGTCACCCATCGGGGCCGCTGGTATGTCGTCGGCCACGATCGGGACCGCGCCGACACCCGCACCTTCCGGCTGAGCCGGCTCACCGACGTGACGGCTGTCGGCGAGCCGGGCTCGGTGACCGTCCCCGACGGCACCGATCTGCAGGCGATTGTGGCCTCGGCGGTCGAATCCGCAGCCGGAGCCGACGGCCGTACGGCGCGGGTATGGGTGGCGCATGGGCGCGCCGCGGGCCTACGGCGACATGCGACCGGCCAGACCGCGCAGGACCACGACGGCGAACCCGGCGACATCCTCGACATCGAGATCGGCTCGCTGACCGGTCTCGCGCGGATGGTGCTCGGCGCGGGCGCCGACGCAGTGGTGCTCTCGCCACCGGAACTGAGGCAGATCGTCATCGATGCTCTGGACACCCTGACGCAGGTGAGCGCCTGATGGCCCAGGCTGCACCGTCCCGATTGAGCCGCCTGCTTGCGCTCGTCCCGTATTTCCTTGCCCACGACGGTATCTCGATCGATCAGGCGGCGGCCGATCTCGGGGTGACCGAGCGCCAGCTGACCAAGGACCTCGAGCAACTGTTCGTCTGCGGCCTGCCGGGCTACTACCCGGACGATCTCATCGAGGTCGAGTTCAGTGAGGGACACGTACACGTCGGATTCACCGCGGGGATGGACCGGCCGTTGCGGCTCACCCCGACCGAGGCCAGCATCCTGCTGGTGGCATTGCGTGCGCTCGTCGACACCCCGGGTGTTCTCGACCGCGAAGCGGCCGGGCGGGCCATCGCCAAGATCGAGCAGGCGGTCGGCGCCCCGGCACCCGGTGCCGCGGGCGGTTCCGGACTCGCACCTCTCACCTCGGCCTCGGGCGACGACCTCACCGAGTCACCCCGTTATCGCATCGTTCGGGAGGCGGTGCGGTCGAGCCGTGCCCTGGCGTTGAACTACTACTCGGCGAGCCGCGACGTGGTGACCCGGCGGATCATCGACCCGATCTCGCTGCAGGCCGTCGACGGTCACACCTATCTGCAGGCGTGGTGCCGCGAGAGCGAGGGCGTCCGGCTGTTCCGCTTCGACCGGATCGACGAGGCGGTGATGCTCGACGAACCGGCCGCACCGCCCGATCAGGCACGCCACACCGTGCAGTCGCCGATTCTCACCGAGAACCCGGACCTTCCGTCGGTGGACATCGAGATCGACTCCTCGGAGTTGTGGATTCTCGACTACTACACCGTCGAACCACTCGAACCGATCGAGAATCGGCCCGATCCGTCCGCGCCGGTCCGGGCTCGCCTGGTCTACGGCTCGGCGGACTGGTTGACCCGCTTCCTCCTCGGATTCGGTGGGCGTGTGCGCGTCGTCGACGACGCCGACATGGCGACGGCGATCGGCGTCGAGGCCGCGCGCGCCCGGGCTCGCTATACGACCGGCCCGGCGGGGGCGTGATCACGAGTCGTCGCACTTGCGGTGACGGGCGGCCCGGGGTGCGGGGTACGATGGCGCTCGGGCCGAGAAATGACGGGGAAAGGTAGTTCAATGGGTGCAATGTCATGGTGGCACTGGGTCATCGTGCTGGTGGTTCTGGTGCTGTTGTTCGGATCGAAGAAGCTGCCCGACGCCGCACGCGGACTCGGCCAGTCACTGCGGATCTTCAAGAGCGAAGTGCAGGAGATGCAGAAGGACGGGGAGACCCGACCGACCGCAGCCGAACCCGCCCCGCCGCGTGAACTGCCGACCTCCTCGGAGACGCCGACGCACAACGCGGCCGCTCCGAACGCGCCGGCCGACAACACGAAGAAGTCCGCCTAGGCGCGTACGGCGTGCGGATCCCACTCGACCCGCGTAAGCGACAACGCAAGCTCAACCCCGACGGCACCATGCCGTTGGTCGAGCATCTGCAGGAGCTTCGGTACCGACTCCTCGTGGCGATGGCGGCCATCGTCGTCACCACGATCGTCGGCTTCATCTGGTACTCGCACGGCATCCCCGGCATCTCATCCCTCGGCGATCTGCTGCGCGAACCCTACTGTTCGTTGCCGCCGTCGACCCGGGCGACGCTGACCGCCGACGGTAGCTGTCGGCTCCTCGCGACCGGCCCCTTCGACCAGTTCATGTTGCGTCTGAAGGTCGCGCTGACCGCCGGCATGGTGCTGGCCTGCCCCGTCTGGCTGTATCAGATCTGGCAGTTCGTGACCCCCGGCCTGCACGCCAACGAACGCAAGTACGCGATGAGTTTCGTCTCCGCGGCGGCGGTGTTGTTCGTCGGTGGCGCCGTGATGGCGTACCTGGTGGTGGCCAAGGCTTTTCACTTCCTGTTGACCGTCGGTAACGACGTGCAGGTGACCGCTCTGGCCGGTGACCAGTACTTCGGCTTCATGATCCACCTGCTGATCATCTTCGGCGTGAGCTTCGAACTCCCGCTGCTCATCGTCGCGCTCAACCTCGTCGGGGTCGTCAGCTATCAGAAGCTCAAGACGTGGCGTCGCGGGCTCATCTTCACCATGTTCGTCTTCGCGGCGATCGTCACCCCCGGCCAGGACCCGTTCACGATGCTGTCGTTGTCCCTGGCGTTGACGGTGCTGCTCGAGGTCGCCATCCAGATCGCCCGCGTCAACGATCGCCGCAAGACCCGCCGCACCCAGGAGTGGGACGCCTTGTCCGACGACCAGGCCAGCACGATCCCCGCGCCGTCCGCGCCGCCGGTGGCCTCGCGGCTGGAGCCGGCCGTCGGCGTGAGCACCGGGAGCCGCCCCACCGAGCAGGGCACGCCGCGTGCCCGGGTGCGCGACGCATCCAGCTTCGACGACATCCTCTGACCCACCGACCTCTCACCGGCCACGTCTCACCGGGCCACGACGGAGCTGCACAGAGAGCACCGATGGCCTCGAAGGTGACATGCTGGTGTCGATGACTTCCTCGGACCGGCTCGACGCCCCCTCCGCCACCGCGGGTTCGGCGTTCGACACCTTCGTCGCCCGCCTGGACTTCCGTCTCGACGATTTCCAGATCCGCGCCTGCCACGCTCTGGAGAGCGGCCACGGCGTCCTCGTCTGTGCCCCCACCGGTGCGGGCAAGACCATCGTCGGTGAGTTCGCCGTGCACCTGGCGCTCGCGTCGGGCAGCAAGTGTTTCTACACCACGCCGATCAAGGCATTGAGCAACCAGAAGTACGCCGACCTGGTCGCGGTGCACGGTGCCGCGTCGGTCGGGCTGCTCACCGGCGACACCTCGATCAACTCCGACGCGCCGGTGGTGGTGATGACCACCGAGGTCGTGCGCAACATGATCTACGCGAATTCGCCGGCGCTGAACGGCTTGTCGCATGTGGTGATGGACGAGGTGCACTTCCTCGCCGACCGGTTCCGCGGCGCGGTGTGGGAAGAGGTCATCCTGCATCTCGAGCCCTCGGTACGGGTGGTCAGCCTGTCGGCGACGGTGAGCAACGCCGAGGAGTTCGGCGAGTGGATCCAAACGGTCCGAGGCGACACCACGGTCATCGTCGACGATCACCGGCCGGTGCCGCTGACCCAACACATGCTGGTCGGCAGCCGCCTGTTCGATCTGTTCGACTCCCGCGGTGCGGCAGGTGATCATCGGCCGAAGGTCAATCCCGAGTTGAAGCGTTTCATCCGCCACCGGATGCTCCTCGACGACGACGATGACCAGCGCGGGCGCCGCGGGCGTGGCCGTCCCCGACGCAAGCCGGGTCCGCCCCGGCCGCAGGTCGTCGCACGTTTGGAGAAGGAAGGTCTGCTGCCCGCGATCGGGTTCATCTTCTCCCGTGCCGGTTGTGACGGCGCGCTGGCGCAGTGTCTGCGGTCGGGTCTGAACCTGCTCACCCCCGATCAGGTCGCGGCGGTGGACGACGTGGTGGATCGGCATCTGACCGAACTCTCACCCGCCGATGCCGATGTCCTCGGTGTCGACGAGTGGCGGGGGGGGGG
>NZ_MVPX01000228.1:0-16467 GCF_002043085.1 Gordonia sp. i37
GAGGAGCTGTTCGTCCGCGGACTGGTCCGTATGGTGTTCGCCACCGAGACCCTGGCGCTGGGCATCAACATGCCCGCCCGGTCGGTGGTGCTCGAGCGGCTCGTCAAGTTCAACGGTGAGGCGCACGTGGACCTCAGCCCCGGGGAATTCACCCAGCTGACCGGCCGCGCCGGTCGACGCGGGATCGACGTCGAGGGACACGCGGTGATCGTGTGGTCACCGGAACTGATCCCGGAGCAGGTCGCCGGGCTGGCCGGTGCGCGCACCTTCCCGCTGCGGAGTTCCTTTGCGCCGGAATACAACATGGCGGTGAATCTGATCGGGCGACTCGGCCTCGCCGGGTCGCGCGACCTGCTCAACCGCTCCTTCGCACAGTTCCAGGCAGACCGTTCGGTGGTCGGTCAGGCGCGCAAGGTCGACGAGATGAGCCGCCAGTTGCGGCGCCTCGACGTCGAGCTCGCCGGTGCTGCGCAGCGCCGGGGGATCGATCCGGGACCGATCGGCGTCGACGTGGACACGGCCGGCCCCGCAGACGCTGCAGATGTCGCGCACGACTCCGAGGAACCCTACGCAGGCTTCCTCGGATACATCACCCTGCGTGAGGACATCCGTCGCCGCGAACGGGATCTGCGGTTCCGGCGTCGCGTCGAGGGTCGGGACGCGATCGCCGACGAACTCGCCTCGCTCAAACGGGGTGCGGTCATCGGTGTGCCGACGGGGCGCCATCGCGGGATCGCGGTGGTGTTGGAGTCCGCCGGGGCGCCGGTCGACCCGAAACCGCTGGTGCTCACCGAAGACGCCTGGTGTGGTCGCGTCGGAGTCGCCGATTTCGTCAATCCGCCGGAGGTCCTCGGCGGAATGCGCCTGCCGCGCAACGCCGATCGTCGTACCGGGCGGGGTCGCCGCGACCTCGCGTCGGCGCTGCGCTCCACCGGTATCGAGATGCCCCGGGGGCGCGGGAGCAAGAAGCGTGCCGAGGCCGCCGACGACGCCGAGCTGAAGCGGCTCCGGCACGCGCTGAAGGCGCATCCCGCCCACGGCATCGAGGCCTCCGACGATCTGTTCCGGCTGGCCGAACGACGCAATCGGCTGTTGCGCGACATCGTCGACGCGCGGGCGCGGATCGGTGCGCGCACCTCGACGCTGGGTGTCACCTTCGACCACATCGTCGGGGTGCTCAGTGAACTCGGCTATGTGGAGTACGTCGATGAGACCGTGCGTGTCACCCCGACCGGCGAGGTGCTCAGCCGGATCTACAGCGAGAGCGACCTGGTGGTCACCGAGTGCATCCGGGCGGGGATCTGGGACAAGCTCTCACCGCCGGACCTGGCGGCCGTCGTCGCGGCGATGGTCTTCGAGTCGCGCCGCGAGAGCTATTCCGGTGCCGACGCGATGAGCGGCAATCCGGCACTGCGCACGGCGATCGCCGACACCATCGGGATCTGGCGGTCGGTGACCGCCGTCGAGACCCGCCACCACGTCTCGCCGACCCGGGAACCCGACACCGGCTTCTCCATCGCGGTCTCGCTGTGGGTCTCGGGCCGCTCGTTGACCGAGGCGCTCGCCGCGGCCGGTGAACGCGGACATCTGCTCTCACCGGGGGATTTCGTCCGATGGAATCGACAGGTCGTCGACCTGCTCGAACAGATCCGACTGTGTGTGGGTGAGGACTCGCCGCTGGCGCGCCCCGCGCGCGTGGCGGTGGGGGCCATCCGCCGCGGCGTGGTCGCTGCCGAACTGGGCTGACCGTCGATATTCGGTCGTCCGATCGACACCATTCGTCGCCGTCGGGCGCATTGAGTGATCGAGGGCGGTCGCTGGGGTAACGTTTCTTGCTGATCGGGCCGGTGGGCGACCTCCCGCGCTGATGCCGGCGGACAGGCCGGGTGCACCTCGGGGGGAGTTCGCCGACCATGGAGTCGGGCGAATCGGCGACACGCGCACGCCAAGCGGCGCAGCGAAGGCGGGAGACCACAGATGACCAATCCGGAAGACCCCAGTAACAAGGTTCCGGGCACACCGGCGGCGGGTGACGCGGGTCCGGGCAACCCTGCCACACCCGACTCCGGCGCGAACCCGACCGGACCCGCATCCGACGGCAAGACCGAGGTCGTGCAGATTCCGGGTCACGTGCAGCAACCGCCGCAGGCGCCGCCGACCACGGCCACCCCGGCCGGTTATCCGGCCCAGCCCGGCCCTCCCCAGCAACCCGGATACCCTGCACCGGGTTACGGAACCCCTTCGGCACCATCGGGATTCGGGGCGGCGAGCGGTCAGCAGTACAACCCGACCCAGATGGCGCCCACCAGCCAGCCGCAGCAGTATGGGGGGCAGCCCGCACAGTTCGGCCAGGCACAGCCCCATGGTCAGCCCCAGCAATTCGGTCAGGCCCAGCCGTACGGCCAGCAGCCCGGCCAGTCGAGTGCGCCGTACGGCGCTGCGGGCCAGCAGCCGGGTGCGCCGTATGGCCAGCAGCCGGGGACCACGCCCTACGGGGCACAGAGTCAGCCGGGTACCGCGGGTTTCGGTCAGTTCGGCCAGCCGCAACCGGGACAGCCCGGTCAGCCGGGCCCCTACGGGGCGTATGGAGCACCCGGCGACCAGTTCGCCGGCATGGCCGCGCCCGCGCAGAAGAAGGGGCTCTGGAAGGGGTTGATAGCGGTCGGCGCAGTCCTGATCGTCGCGGCGATCGCAATCGTGGTCACCGGCTGGCTGTGGTGGTGGCCGCGGGAACTGGATCAGACCGCCGCGCAGAACGGTGTCAAACAGGTACTCACCGAGCAGTATCAGGCGAGCGACGTCTCCGATGTGAGCTGTCCCTCCGGCCAGAAGGTCAAGAAGGGCAACTCCTTCACATGCACCGTGACCGTCGGCGGCCAGAAACAGAACGTCAAGGTCACCTTCCTCGACGACGACGGCAAGTACCAGGTGGCGCGACCGACCAGCTGAGCCGGCCGGGGCCACACCACGACATGCGGCCGGACGCGATCAGCGCGGCACGTCGAGATCCCACCCCAGAGCCTTGGACAAGCGGCCGACCGACGACCCGATCCCCAGTTCGGCCGCGAGTTCGGCCAGACGCTCCGGATCCGCCGGTGCCGCGGGTAGGCGGTCGTCGTCGGTGCTCTCCACGGTCTCCGCGTCGGTGCGGACGAAGACCACCGTGCGTGCAGCGCTCAGATAGTCGGCGGAAGCGATGAGCGCCTTGCGGTTTCGCGGCGTCAATGCCGACGACGGATCGGCGGCCGCGGTCTCGAGCTCGTCGAGTCCGCCGTACTCGTTGATGAGCTTGGCCGCGGTCTTCTCGCCGATCCCGCTCACCCCGGGCAGACCATCGGACGGATCTCCTCGCAGGATCGACATCTCCGCATACGCCGCACCGGCACGCTCGCTGGGCACGCCGTATTTCTCGCCGACCTCCACCGGACCCATCATCTCCGCCTTCGCCAGCCCGCGTCCCACATAGAGAACACGCACCCGGACCGGATCGTCGGCGACGACCTGCAGCAGATCCCGGTCGCCGCTCACCACGATCACGTCGTCGGTGGACTCGGCGAACGCCAGCGTGCCGATCACGTCGTCGGCCTCGCAGCCTGCTGCACCGGAGGTGGCGATTCCGGCCGCGGCGAGTACGTCGAGGATCATGTCGACCTGCGGGGTGAGGGTGTCCGGAACCTCCTCGATATCAACGGTTGTGGAGCCACTACCGTGGGCGTCGCCGCCCGGCTGGGCGACCCGGTGCGCCTTGTACGAGGGGATGAGGTCGGTCCGAAACGACGGTCGCCAGTCGAGATCGAGGCAGACCACCAGTCGCGTCGGTTCTTCGCGCGTCACCAGGGTGGCGATGGTGTCGAGAAAACCGCGGACGGCGTTGACGGGCCGGCCGTCGGGCGCGGTCATCTTCTCCGGCAGCGCGAAGAAGGAGCGGAACCACAAGCTGGCGCCGTCGAGCAGCATCAGGGTGCCGTGGGTGGATCGTCCGGTGTCGGTCACGCCCACAACTCTGTCATCCGCGCGGCACTCCCACGCCGGTGGCGTCGAATCCGTCGCAGCGCCGCGGTCCGCGTAGGCTGCCCGCATGGGAAGCGCTTCGCGATTCGACTCCGATGTGTACCGCACGAGGGTGACCCGCGCGGCCGAACTGGCCGCCGGCGCCGGACTCGACGCCCTGATCGTCTCGCCCGGCCCGGACCTGCGGTACCTGATCGGTTCGCGCGCTGAGACCTTCGAGCGGTTGACGGCGCTGGTGATCGGCGCCGACGGCACCGCACGCCTGGTCGTCGCACGTCTGGAGCTGGCCTCGGTGCGTGAGTCGGCCGCCGACGATCTCGGTATCGAGATCGTCGACTGGGTCGACGGTCAGGACGCCCACGCGCTGGCCCTGGCCGGATTGCCCGACCACCCACGGCTCGCCGTGTCCGACGCGATGCCCGCCCTGCACCTCGTGCCGATCGCGCAGCGGGTCGCCGCCACCCCCGCCTTGGCCACCGACGTGTTGCGTGAACTGCGAATGATCAAGGACGACGCGGAGATAGAAGCATTGCGCCGGGCCGGCGCGGCCATCGATCGGGTGCATGCGCGCATGGGTGAATGGCTGCGGCCGGGACGCACCGAGAAGGACGTCGCCGACGACATCGCCGCGGCGATCGTCGACGAGGGCCACACCGGGGCGGAGTTCGTCATCGTCGGCTCCGGACCACATGGCGCCGACCCGCACCACGAATACTCCGACCGGGTGATCGAGCCCGACGATGTCGTCGTCATCGACATCGGCGGCCCCGTCGAGCCCGGGTACAACTCCGATTCCACCCGCACCTACTGCTTCACACCCCCGCCGGTCGAGATCGCCGACGCCTACGCCGCCCTGCAGGAGGCCCAGGCGCGTGCGGTGGATTCGGTGCGTCCGGGCGTCACCGCCGAGTCGATCGACGCCGCCGCCCGCGAACTGCTGCGTGAACGTGGGCTGGCCGAGAACTTCATCCACCGCACCGGGCACGGCATCGGCCTGTCGGTCCACGAGGAGCCCTACATCGTGGGCGGAAACGATCTGCTACTGCGCCCGGGAATGGCCTTCAGCGTCGAACCGGGAGTGTATTTCGCCGGCCGATGGGGTGCGCGGATCGAGGACATCGTCGTGGTCACCGACGACGGTCACGAAGCACTCAACGTGCGGCCGCACGACCTCGTGGTGCTCTGAGCTCCCGGGGCGGGCGTTTCACCGCTGCGGCTCGGTGCCGAGCAGGGTGCGCGAGCCCATCACGCGTTCGACGCTGACCTCGATGACCACCCGCCGCGGATTCGGCCGGGGTTCGCGGTAGCGCAGGGCGTATCGCTGTTCGGCATCGGTGACCTGCTCGGGTTCGCGACGGATGCTGGCCGGCCCTTCCAGGGTCAGCCAGCGCGGCCCGTCGACGTGGGTGAGCGCCGCGTATCCGCCGCGTTCGACGTTGCGTACCTTCTGGTTGCCGTCGCTGGTGATCACCCGGGCCAGCCCCGCTGCCTCGTCGTAGGTGAATCCCACGGCCGCGACGTGCGGTGTGCCGTCGGCGCGCAGGGTCGCGATGGTCGCGAGGTGGCGCTCGGCGAGAAAGGACAGGGCGTCGGAGCCGAGATCGGCGCGCGTGCGTGGCATGGTTTCACGGTAGCGACCGTGCGTGGGTGATCGCGCCGGATGCCCGGCACCTCGCGGGCGCCCGCGCGATGCGATACTGCATCCCGTGGCAGACGAGGGTGTGGAGCCCGATCGCGGGACCGTGGTCGTCTTCGGCGGGCGCAGCGAGATCGGTGTGGCGTTGGCCGAGCGGCTGTGTGCCGGCCGGATCGTCGTGCTCGCCGCCCGCCGCCCCGACGATCTCGAACCCCAACGGCAGACCCTGCTCGCGGCGGGAGCGACCGACGTCGTCGCCGTGGCCTTCGACGCCGACGACACCGCGACCCACCCCGCGTTGATCGACACCCTCACCCGCGAGCACGGCCCGATCGGGATCGCGATCGTGGCGTTCGGCATCCTCGGCGATCAGGCGCGCGCCGAAACCGATGTGGCCCACGCCCTGCAGATCGCGCACACCGACTATCTCGCCCAGATCAGTGTGCTGACCCCGCTCGCGACGGCCATGCGCGCCGAGCGCAGCGGGACCATCATCGTCTTCTCCTCGGTCGCCGGGATTCGGGTGCGCCGCGCCAACTATGTGTACGGCTCCACCAAGGCCGGCCTCGACGGCTTCGCCAGCGGTCTTGCGGATGCCTTGCACGGCAGTGGTGTTCGGCTGTTGTTGGCCCGGCCGGGCTTCGTCATCGGCAACATGACGGCGGAGTTGATGGCGCAGGGCACCCGACCCGCACCGCTGTCGGTGACGGCCGACGAGGTCGCCGACGCGGTGGCACGTGCCTACCGCAAGCGACGATCCGAGGTGTGGATACCGGCCCTCCTGCGTCCGCTGTTCGTCGGAATGCGACTGCTGCCGAGAGCGATCTGGCGGCGACTGCCCCGATGAGTGATTCCGTTCCCGCTCAGGACGACTCGACCTTCGTCGTCGTCGGCATCGGTGCCGACGGCTGGGACGGTCTGTCGCCGATCGCGCGGTCCGAACTCACCTCGGCACAGATGATCTTCGGTTCGGCCCGACAACTGGCCCTGCTGCCCGATCTCGGCGTCACGACCGTTGCCTGGCGTTCGCCGATGTCGGAGCATCTCCATGCCGTCCTCACCGGGTCGTCCGCCGAGCTCACGCGGTACGGCGGTCCCGGCGGTACCCGCATCCATCTCCTGGCCAGCGGGGATCCGATGTTCCACGGACTCGGCGCCACCATCGTGGCTGCGGTCGGGGCACACCGCGTGCAGGTGATCCCGACGGTCTCGAGTGCCTCGCTGGCGTGCGCCCGCCTCGGGTGGGATCTCGCGGACGTCGCGGTCGTCAGTGCGGTCACAGCCGACCCGGAGATCGTGCTCACCGAGATCACCGACGCCCGGCGCGTGCTGATACTCGCACGCGACGCCACCACCCCCGCCCGCATCGCCGACCTTCTCGTGGCCCACGGCTTCGGCGCTTCGCCGTTCACCGTGTTGGAGCAGCTGGCCGGGCCTCGCGAGCGGGTGACCGGCGCACGTGCCGACAGCTGGGATCCGGCCACCGTCGTCGACCCACTGAACATCATCGCCGTCGACTGCATCGGCCCACGGTGTTCGACACTGCCGGGTCGCGACGAGAGCGCATTCGAGCACGACGGACAGATCACCAAGTCCGTCATCCGCGCCCTCACCGTGTGCGCGTTGGCACCGTCCTACCGACAAACGTTGTGGGACATCGGTTCCGGCTCCGGCAGCGTGGCGATCGAATGGTTGCGCGCGCAACCAGGCGGTGTGGTGATCGCCTTCGAACGCGACACGGCACGGGCAGAACGACTCCGTACCAACACCCACCGGCACGGTGTGTCGGGACGGGTGACGATTGGTGGTGCCGTACCGGATGCGTTGGTACACGCCCCCATTCCCGATGCGGTGTTCATCGGCGGCGGCCTCTCACCGGTGGTGCTCGACACCGCGTGGGCGGCGCTGCGGCCGGGCGGGCGGCTCGTCGCCAACGCGGTGACGATCGAGACACAGGCGATCCTCGCCGACTGGCATCGGATGCGCAGCGACGCCACCGAATCGACCCTACGTCGGGTCGCGGTGGAGACCGCGGCACCACTCGGCGGGTACCTCACCTGGCGCCCGGCACTGCCGATCGTCAGCTGGGCGGGCACCAAGGCGACCGACGGGACGGTGACGTCGTGACCCTGTTCCTGATCGGCGCAGGGCCGGGCGCCGCCGACCTCATCACCGTGCGCGGCGCCCGAATCCTCGGTCGTTGCCGAACCGCCCTGGTGGCCGGATCGCTGGTGCCCGCGGAAATCCTCGCGATGTGTCCGGACGACGCCACGATCATCGACACCGCACGAATGCCGCTGGAGCAGATCATTTCCCACATCGTCGATGCGCATCGCGCCGGCCACGATGTGGCCCGATTGCACTCGGGGGATCTCTCGCTCTACTCGGCCGTGGCCGAACAGGTCGCGCGGGTCCGCGCCGAGGGTATCGATGTCGAATGGGTGCCCGGCGTTCCGGCCTTCGCCGCCGCGGCGTCGGCGCTGCAGAACGAGTTGACCGTTCCCGGGATCGGCCAGAGCCTGCTGGTCACCCGCGTGTCGACGCTGTCGACCGACATGCCGCCCGGCGAAGATCTCACCGACCTCGCCGCGGCGGGCGTGACACTCGCGCTGCATCTCGCCGCCCATCGCGCGCCGCAGATCGTGGAGACGCTGAGCCCCGTCTACGGCAGCGATTGCCCTACTGCCACAGTTGCTTTCGCTTCTCGATCAGATCAGGTGATCATTCGCAGTCGGCTCTCCGACCTCGCCACCGCACTGGCCGACGCGGGGATCACCCGCACCGCGGTGATCTTCGTCGGACGTGTTCTCGATGCCGCCGATCATCCCGACCGGCTCGAGAGTTACCTGTACTCCCACGCTCGGATCACCAAGTTGCGCAACGACTCCCATGGGTATCGGGGACAACCCGATGACCGGTAGCCGACCGCCGGGCCGCGACTGCGTGCTGATTCTCGGCGGTACGGCGGAGGCCCGGGACCTCGCGGCAGACCTGCACCACGACGGTATCGAGATCGTGAGTTCGCTCGCCGGGCGGGTCGCCCGACCCCGCCTGCCCGTCGGCGCGGTCCGCATCGGTGGTTTCGGCGGCGTCGACGGGTTGTCGAGGTGGTTGCAGGACAACCACGTTCGCGCCGTGGTCGACGCGACCCACCCGTTCGCCGCCACGATCACCGCGCACGCCGTCACGGCGTGTGCCGTGACCGACACACCGTTGCTGCGACTTCGACGTGAACCGTGGGTCGCACGCGCGGGTGACCATTGGACGCAGGTGCCCGACATCGGCGCCGCCGCCGTGGCGGTCAGCGGTCACGACGGTCGCATCCTGCTCACCACCGGTCGCCAGGACGCCGACGCCTTCGCTGGGGTCACCGGCGCATGGTTCCTGATCCGGGTGGTCGACCCGCCGACCGGCCGGCTCCCGGCCCATCACGCGATCCTGCGGTCCCGCGGTCCGTATCACCTCGATGCCGAACGGAAACTGCTGCAGGAGAATCGGATCGACACGCTGGTGACCAAGAACAGCGGGGGAGCGTTGACCCGCCCGAAACTCGACGCCGCCGCCGAACTGGGGGTCCGGGTGATCATGGTCGAAAGACCAGCCGAACCGCTGGGTGTCACCGCCGTCGGCGACGTTGTCTCCGCGGCCGCATGGGTCCGGACGCTCACCGACGGATGACATCGGCCGGTTCGCCACCGGGTGCGCCGAGTGCCCGGCGTGCCACCAGCGCTCAGTGACCCGGGTGACTGCGGGGGGTGTAGACGAGATCACCACCGCCACGTCGCACCACCCGGGTCGCCGACGACCCGATGATGATCAGCGTGCGCATGTCGACGACAGCCGGATCGAAGTCGCCGACGGTCGTTACCGTCAGCGACTGCTCGTCGCCGCCGACGTCGCGTCCGAGGACGAGCACCCGATCTGCCGAAACCGATTCGGTCAGAATGTCTTTCAGCGCCGACACCTGCCAGGTTCGACTGCGCGACCCCGGGTTGTAGATGGCGATCACCAGATCGGCGGCCACCGCGCGGCGGATCCGATCGGCGATCACCTCCCATGGTTTGAGCCGATCCGATAGTGAGATCACCGCGAAGTCGTGGCCGAGTGGCGCGCCGACCGCCGCTGCAACCGCGTTGGCCGCGGTCATGCCGGGGACGACCCGCACGGGCACATCGGCCCACCGGGGTTCGGCGGCCACCTCGGACACTGCGGAGGCCATCGCGAACACTCCCGGGTCGCCGGAGGACACCACCACGACTCGGGCGCCTCGGGCCGCGAGATCCAGTGCGAACTCGGCACGTTCGGCCTCGACGCGGTTGTCGCTGGCGTGGATGCGCTGTCCCGGCCGCGGCGACACACGTGCCAGATAGGTCTTGTAGCCGACCAGATCGGTGGCCGCCGCCAGTTCCCGCTCCACCTGCGGAGTGGTCCAATCGTCGGCGCCCGGCCCGAGGCCGACGACCACCACCTCCGCCCGCGGCGGGTCGGGGGCGCCTGCGCGCGGGTTGTTCAAGCGACCCGGCACCACCACCATCGAAAAGTACGGCACCTGCGCGGGGTCGACCTCGGCGACCGGGGCCACCTTCTGTGCGGTGGTGGATGCGCGTTCGACGTACCACGCCTCGTCGAGCCGGCCTGCCGCGCGCAGCGCCTCGCGCACCCCGGTGAAGGTCCGGCCGAGTTTGATGACCGCGAAAGCATCGGCGTGCGCGAACAATTCACGCATTCGGGGCACCGGCAGGGTGCCTGGAACGACGGTCAGCGTCTCCTCGGCCTCCACCAGCGGGACCTCGATTGCCGCCGACGCCGCACTCACCGATGTCACGCCCGGGATGATCTCGGTCGGGAACTCGGCGGCCAGGCGCTTGTGCATGTGCATGTAGGAGCTGAAGAACAGCGGGTCGCCCTCTGCGAGCAGGGCCACGTCGCGGCCCGCACGCAGGTGAGAGGCAAGGAGTTCGGCGCTGTCGGTGTAGAAGTCGTCGAGCGCACCACGATAGCCGCCCGGATGGTCGGCGGCTTCGGTGGTCACCGGGTACATCAACCTCTCCTCGATCTGCCCCGGACGCAGATACGGCTCGGCGACACCGCGGGCGATACTGCGCCCGTGGCGTGCGCAGTGATAGGCCACGACCTCGGCCGAACCGATCACCCGAGCGGCCTTGACCGTCATCAGTTCGCTGTCACCGGGTCCCAGTCCGACTCCCCACAGTTTGCCGAGGCGCCGCGACGACATCGATTGTGATGACACAGATTGTGATGACACCGATTGTTCTGAACCCATGGTCGACGCCTCATTCCTCCGGGCTGGCCAGTGCGTTGATGGCGGCAGCGGTGATCGCGGACCCGCCCCGGCGGCCGGTGACCGTGATGAACTCGAGGTCGGCGCGGGCGGCCAGCTCGGCGCACGATTCGGCGGCCCCGACGAAGCCGACGGGCGCACCGACGATCGCCGCCGGCCGCGGCGCCCCGGCGTCGATCATCTCCAACAACGCGAACAGTGCGGTCGGGGCGTTTCCGATCGCGACGACGGCGCCGTCGAGGACCGGTTTCCAGAGTTCCAGTGCCGCAGCGGTTCTGGTGGTACCCATGCGTTCGGCCAACTCCGGCACCGCGGGATCGTGGAGATGGCATCGGATCTCGTTGTCCGCGGGAAGACGACGCCGTGTGATCCCGCTCGCGACCATCGTGGCATCACAGAGAATCGGCGCGCCGTCGGTCAGGGCATTCCGTGCGGCGCGCACCACGCCCTCGGTGGCCACCACGTCGCGTGTGAGATCGGTCTGTCCGCAGGCATGGATCATCCGCACGACGACACCGGCCACGTCGGGAGCGAACGCGGACAGGTCGGACTCGGCACGGATGATCGCGAACGATCGACGATAGATGGAGGCGCCATCACGCAGGTACTCGGTCATGATGTCCGTCAGCCTATCGGCAGCGCCGTCGGGACCGATCATCTGCTCGGTGCGCCAACTCGGTCCCGCCGGCGGTGATCGTCGCGGACCCGCGTGCCCTGTGAGGCGCTATCGTATGCGGCGTGACCGCGCCTACGCTGTACATCTTCCCGCACGCCGGCGGCTCCGCGGCCTTCTACGTGCCCTTCGCACGGACCTTCACCACCGATATCGGACGGGTGGCGGTCCAGTACCCGGGAAAGAACGGAAGCCAAGACCTGGCCGCCTTCACCGGTATCGACGCCCTCGCCGACACCGTGCTGAGCAAACTGCCGGCCTTCGGCCCGGACACGCGCGTGGCGTTCTTCGGCCACTCCATGGGGGCCTTGGTCGCCTTCGAGACCGCCCGCCGCCTCGAACAGCGCGGGGTGCAGATCGAGGCGCTGTTCGTCTCCGCATGCGCCGCACCCGGCCGCAGTGGGTACGAATACATCCCGGAGTCCGATCGTGGACTGCTCGACGCGGTCTCGGCGATGACCGGACTCGACCCCGCGATGCTGCAGGACGAGGCCTTCTCGTCACGGATTCTGCCGACCCTGCGCGGATTCAAGGCGATCACGGCCTACGAATGCCCGCCGGAGGTGACGCTGGCGTGTCCCATTCACGCGTATCACGCCGACAACGACGAGGTCGCCACCGCAGAGAAGGTTGCTCCGTGGGAGCAACGGACCTCGGCCGAATTCACCATGCGTGAGTTCCCCGGCCACCACTTCTATCTGTCCGAGCACCTCGCCGACGTGGCAGCCGACATCGAGCGCCGCCTGTCCGCCACCGAGGACTGACGCCGACCCCGGGCACGACCCGGGTGACCCGCGCCCGTCGTTCCGCCACGAATTCACATCGACATTCCTCACCGAATTTCGGGGCTGTTTGAATTCAGAAACAACGCCAATTCATTCCTGGAAAAACGCTGTCGACTTTCCGTGAATTTCGCGGATTCGGTGAATTCTCGACGTAAATTCGGTGCAAAGGCATGAATCGGACCGGTGAAGTCGGATTCGGCGGAGTTTCCCTCAATCCCACTGTGACACCTGGCAGTAAAGTCGTGTGGGACGCCCTCGGACACCGTACTTCACAGTCAGTGCATGTATCGTCGGCTCACGAGAGAGTTGCTGTGATTGAACGACGATCGCGACAGCGTGAACACCTCACGCGTCGTGATAACCGTCGAATCGACGCACGTGCTCACTCGAAACGCCTCCTTGGGAGGGGAGGCTCGACAGACATCGTTGCGATGCACCCTGCGGTGGTTGGTGGCCGCCACATCGCGCATACAGACACACATTTCGCCGTCGGGGGGAAAGTGACGGACAGCAGTGAACAGTCGAGGGAGAGCACGACCCTCGCTGCAGGACACCATCCCTGGGATTCTGCGCGCTCGCGCAGCTGACCAGCCCGATGCCGCAGCATTCACCTTCATCGACTACGACGTCGATCCGGCCGGCTTCTCCGAAACGCTGACGTGGGCCGAGCTGTACGACCGCGTACGCGTCGTCGCCGCCGAACTCGGTCGGCACGGCGCGCCCGGGGACCGGGCGGCGATCCTGAGTCCGCAGAGCCTCGACTACATCGTCGCGTTCCTCGGAGCGCTCGAGGCTGGTTTCATCGTTGTGCCGCTGTCGGTTCCGATGTTCGGAGCCCACCACGACGAGCGCATCAGTTCGGCTCTGGCCGACTGCACGCCGGCGGTCGTCTTCGCGACCACGACCGTCATCGACGAGATCCTGCCCTACACGCAGAGCGTGCCCGGTGTGACGCCTGCGGTCGTCGAAATCGACGCCCTCGACTACCACACACCTGTCGCCGCCGCCGGCAGCCAGGTCGGCCGGGACCGAACCGCCGTACTGCAGTACACCTCGGGGTCGACGAGTTCGCCTCGGGGCGTGATGGTTTCGCACAAGAACGTGGTCATCAACCTCGACCAGCTCATCTCCGACATGTTCGCTCATCACGGCGGCTGGCCCGATCGTGACTCGACGCTCGTGTCGTGGCTGCCGTTTTACCACGACATGGGATTGCTCCTGGGGATCTGCGGTGGCGTGATGGCGGGGCTGCACACCGTCGACATCAGTCCGATGGCGTTCCTGCAGAAACCGTCCCGCTGGATTCAGGTGATGGCCGGTCATCCCAAGTCGTTCACCTCTGCGCCGAACTTCGCCTACGAGCTCGCCGCCCGCCGGACCTCCGCCGACGACCTGGCCGGTCTGGACCTCTCCCAGGTGACCGGATTCATGTGCGGAGCCGAGCGCGTCCACGATGCCACGGTGCGCCGATTCGTCGACCGATTCACCCCGGATGGTCTGCCGGAGAACATCGTCCGGCCCGCGTACGGATTGGCCGAGGCGACGCTGTATGTCTCCGCGCTCGTTCCGGGTACTCCGGCTGTGGGCGTGCGGTTCGACTTCGAGAAGCTGGCGAAGGGCTACGCGCTGCGGTGCGGCGAAGGGCAGGACGGCGCGGTGTTGATGAGTCACGGACCCCAGCGTTCGGTGACCTACCGCATCGTCGACCCCGATACCCGTGAGGAGAACCCCGCCGACCGCGTCGGCGAGATCTGGGTGCACGGCGAGAACGTGCCCGCGGGGTACTGGCGCAATCCCGAACGCACCGAGGCGACGTTCGGCGGCTGGATCGAGAATCCGCGTTCGGACACCCCGGCCGGACCATGGTTGCGCACCGGCGATCTCGGGGTCGTGTCCGAGGGCGAGCTGTTCATCACCGGTCGCATCAAGGATCTGCTCATCATCGACGGCCGCAATCACTATCCCGACGACATCGAGGGCACGGTCACCGAGCTGACCCGGGGCCGCGTGGCGGCGGTGTCGGTACCCGGTGAGCACGCCGAGGAACTCGTCGTGATCGCCGAGGTGAAGGATCGCGGAGAGCCGGTCGACCTCGACGAGTTGCGGGCGGCGGTGGTGGCGACGATCTCCGGTCGACACGGCGTGCGCGCGGCCGACGTGGTCTTCGTCGCGCCCGGCTCGATTCCGATCACCACCAGCGGCAAGACCCGGCGCGCCGCCGCCGGCGAGACCTATCGGACCGGCGGATTCGCCCGCCTGGACGGCCACCGGTGACCCCAGGGGATCGCGCCGATCGGGGCGAGGACGATCGTGCCGAACGGCAACTGCGTGACTGGCTCGTCGACCGGCTCGTCCTGATGGGCTGCGACCCCGACGGGGTCGACGTCGACATCCCGTTCCACGATCTCGGCGTGGGGTCCCGCGACGCGGTGGTCCTCGCCGGCGAACTCGCCGAACACCTCGGCCGGCCGGTGTCGCCGGTCGATCTCTGGGAGCACCCGAGCGTCGCAGCGCTGGCACGCTTCGCGCTCGGCCGAGACACCGGGTCGGCGGCCACCGATTCGGCGCCGGCAGCCCGGAACCCCGACACCGACGCGCGCCCCGTCACCGACACCGATGATCTGATCGCCGTCGTCGGGGTGGGCTGTCGGTTCCCCGGCGGCATCCTTGGCCCGCAACAGTATTGGGATTTCCTGCTCGCCGAGGGCGATGCGATCGGCCACGTCGATCCGCAACGATGGGAGTCGTTCGCCGACGGCACCGCCGAGACCGACGCGGCGCTGGCGCGCACCACCACCTGGGGCGGATTCCTCAACGACATCGATGCCTTCGACGCCGAGTTCTTCGACATCTCGCCCAGCGAGGCCGACAAGATGGACCCCCAGCAGCGGCTGCTGCTGGAGGTCTCGCACGAGGCGCTGGAGAACGCCGGAATCCCTGCGGAATCGTTGCGGCACAGCCAGACCGGGGTGTTCGTCGGCGCTTGCGCTGGGGAGTACGGCTTCCTGGCCTCCGCAGACCTCGCCGAGGTCGACAACTGGTCGGGGACCGGCGGCGCGCTGTCGGTCATCGCCAACCGCGTGTCCTATCACTACGATCTGCGTGGTCCGTCGATCACCGTCGACACCGCATGTTCGTCGTCGCTGGTCGCGATCCACCTCGCGGTGGCGAGTCTGCGCTCGGGTGAGTCGTCGACGGCGCTCGCCGCAGGTGTCAATGTCATGCTCTCCCCGGCGATCACGCGCAGCTTCGACCGCAACGACGCCATGTCGCCGAGCGGGCGGTGCCACTCGTTCGACGCCGCCGCCGACGGCTACGTCCGCTCCGAGGGATGCGGCGTCGTGGTACTCAAACGTCTTGCCGACGCCCGCCGCGACGGCGACCACGTCCTCGCGGTGGTGCGGGGGAGTGCCGTCAACTCCGACGGTCATTCCAACGGGCTGATGGCGCCCAATCCGTCGGCGCAGATGGCCGTGCTGCGGGCCGCCTACATCTCCGCGGGCATCGGGGCGCGCGAGGTGGATTACGTCGAGGCACACGGCACCGGCACCCTGCTCGGAGATCCCATCGAGGCGCGGGCCCTCGGCGCGGTCGCCGGTCGGGGACGCCCCGCCGACGACCCGCTGTTGATCGGCGCGGTGAAATCGAATCTCGGTCACCTCGAGGCCGCGGCCGGCATCGCCGGTTTCCTGAAGGTCGCCTTGGCCCTCGAGAAGGGTTGCCTCCCGGCGACTCCGGGCTTCTCAGAACCGAATCCACACATCGACTTCGACAACCTGCGCCTGAAGGTGGTGGCCGAAACGACACCGTGGCCCACGACGGGCAGGCCTCGTCGCGGCGGGGTGTCGGCCTTCGGTTTCGGCGGTACCAATGCCCATCTCGTCCTCGAGCAGGCGCCGGAGCCCGAAGCCCTCACCGGACCGGCGGCCGGGAGCATGGACAGCACCGGCCGATCACCGAAGTCCCCGATCGCGACCCTGGTGGTGGCAGGTAGATCTCGCGAGCGCATCGCGACCACGGCCGGCGCTCTCGCCGACTGGCTCGACGGAGACGGTGCCGC
>NZ_MVPX01000229.1:0-10691 GCF_002043085.1 Gordonia sp. i37
GAGATCTCGCGAGCGCATCGCGACCACGGCCGGCGCTCTCGCCGACTGGCTCGACGGAGACGGTGCCGCGGTGCCGCTCGCCGAGGTCGTCGATGGTCTCGATCACCACCGTGATCGCGCACGCGCCTTCGCGACCGTCGTCGCGACCGACCATGCCGCGGCGATCACCGGGTTGCGGGCGCTCGCCGACGGGGTGAGCGCACCCGGTGTCGTCGCCGCCCACGAGCAGCCGTGTCGCCCCGGGACGGTGTTCGTCTACTCCGGCCAGGGATCGCAGTGGGTCGGGATGGCGCGTGGTCTGCTGGCCCATGACCCGGCCTTCGCCGACGCGCTCGAGGAGATCGAACCGGACTTCGTCGAGCAGGTCGGATTCTCGCTCATCGAGGTCGTCCGCTCCGGTGCCCCGGTCACCGGGATCGACCGCATCCAGCCGGTCCTCACCGGCCTCCAGCTCACCCTGACGCGACTGTGGCGCGCCCACGGCATCGTCCCCGACGCCGTCATCGGCCACTCGATGGGTGAGGTGGCAGCGGCCGTCGTCGCCGGCGCGCTCAGCGTGGCCGACGGCCTGAAGGTCATCGCCACACGGTCGCGCCTCATGCGGCGGCTCGCCGGACAAGGCGCCATGGCGCTCATCGAACTCGACGCCCCTTCCGCCCACGAACTCGTCGCGGGCTTTCCCGCCGTGACCGTCGCGGTGCTGGCCTCACCGAGGCAATGCGTCATCGCCGGCCCCCCGGAACAGGTGGATGCCGTCGTCGATCGGGTGGCGGCGCAGGATCGTCTCGCCCGGCGGGTCGAGGTCGACGTCGCCTCCCACCACCCGATCATCGATCCCGTGCTGCCCGATCTGCGTGCGGCACTGGTTGATCTGAGCCCCCGGCGTCCCCACCTGGCGCTGCTCAGCACCACGCTCGAGACCGGAGAACCCACCTTCGACGCCGACTACTGGTGTGCGAATCTGCGCAATCCCGTCCGGTTCGCGTCGGCGGTGGCCCGGGCGGGCGTCGACCACGGAGTCTTCGTGGAGGTCAGCCCGCACCCGTTGCTGACCCACGCGATCGACGAGACCCTCGCCGACATCCATCATCACGCCGTCCCCACACTCCTGCGTGATGCAGACGAGATGATGACCTTCCACACCCATCTGAACATCGCACGCACCGATCGCCGCCACATCCCGGCACCAGCTCCGTTCGGTCCGCATCCGCAACTGCCGACGACGCCGTGGCATCACTCCCGGCACTGGTTCGCCACCCGTGCCCGTTCCTCGCGGTCGCGTGCGGCGAGCGCCGGACTCACCCCACGACCGGGCACCCTGCTCGGCGAGCACATCGCGGTCGGAGACGCCACCCACCTCTGGCGTGCCGACCTCATCCCCGAGGCGCTGCCGTACCCAGGACATCACCTGCTGCATGGACTCGAGGTGGTCCCCGTCTCGGTTCTGGTGGCCACTCTGGGTGGCGCCGCTGCCCACCTCGGTGCCGACGGGCTGACCGACATCAGCTTGCGCCATCCGATCGCGGTGGATGCGCCACGGCGCATCCACGTCGTCGCCGACGCCGACTCGGTGTCCATCTCGTCCTCGGCGATCACCGACGACGACACCTCGCGGCGGGTCCGCCACGTCACCGCGCGACCGGTCTCGTCGACCCCGCCGGGCCTCCGGCCAGGCCTCAACTCCGACAACGGTTCCCGGCCGATCGACACCGCCGACCTGGTGGCGATGACGCCGACCTCCTCGACCGCAGATCTCCTCGCCGAATGGGGCGTGCAGGGGCAGCCCTTCGCCTGGGAGGTGTCACGCGTCGCGCGCAGCACCGGCCGAATGCTGGCCGACATCGGGTTACCCGAGCCCTCGCCGGCCGCGATGCTCGACGCGGCGGCCCACGTCGCCCGACTCGTCGACGACTCGACCCGCGACCTGATGGTTCCCGCCCGGATCGACTCGGTGCTCCTGCCGATAACCCTGCGCGGCACCCGCGCCGTCCTCGACATCCGCCGAGTGGTGTCCGACGATGCCGACCTCGTCGTCGACATAGTCGGATCCACCGAGGACGCCGACGACGCCCTCCTCGTCCGCGGCCTGCGGTTCACCCTGGTCGACGCCGAACCCGGTGTGGCCGAATCCGCTGTGGTGGAAGCCGATCCGCGGTCGCTGGTCCGCACTGTGGTGTGGCGCGAGGACGTCGGAACCGACACGGCCTCACCGACGACGATCGCACAAAGCGACGCGGTGGCTGTGCTCGGCGACGCGCATGCCCTCGCCGTGGCACTCGCGCGTGCGGGAGTGCCATGCCGCGATCGGGCCGAGGACGCCCGCCACGTCATCTACGTCGCCCCCACCACCGCGGCGGACCCCGATCAGTTGGCTGCCGATCACGCTGCTGCCGCGGCGGGAATGACCTCGGAGGTCACCGCCGTCATCGCACGGATGGCCCGGAACGCGACCTCGCAGACCCTGTGGATCGTGACCCGCGGTGTGCGCGAACCGAACTCGTCCGGCGATCTGCCCCAGAGCGCGCTGTGGGGGTTGGCCACGGTGATGGCCGAGGAGCACCCCGACGCGTGGGGCGGACTGATCGATCTGGCCGCAGGTGCCGATCCGGCCACCGCGGCGCCGCTGATCACCGAGCGGTTCGACCGGCCGTGGGGCGGTATCGCCGCCTTGCGCGACGGTCGGCTGCTCCGTCCGAGCCTCGAACCCCTCCAGACCCCCGAGACCCGCGACGACACCGAGACCCGCGACGACACCGAGACACGCGGCGAGGCAACGCATCCCGCACCACGCGCCGGCGTCATGCTGCGCTGCCGCCCGGATGCCGCCTACCTCGTCACCGGGGGACTCGGGGCACTCGGCCGCGTGATCGCCGGACGGCTCGTCGATCACGGTGCCCGCCGGCTCATCCTGGTCGGCCGCACCGGTCTGCCGGCGCGCCGCGACTGGGACCGAGCCGATCTCGACCCGATCCTCCGCGACCGCATCAACACCGTGCGCGACCTGGAGAGTCGCGGCATCACCATCACAGTCGTCGCACTCGACGTCGCCGACAGCGCGGCCGTGCAGGCCTTCCTCAGCCGTCGTGACGATGAGGGCGCCGCACCCATCCGTGGTGTCGTGCACGCGGCCGGGGTCACCGAGAACAGACTGCTCACCGAGTCCGACGACGCCGCACTGACCACCGTCATGCGACCCAAGATCGCCGGGGCGCAGGTACTGCACGAGGTCTTCGGCGACAGCCTGGACTTCTTCGAGATGACCGGGAGCGCCGGTGTGCATTTCGGTATTGCGGGCCAGGGCGGCTACGCCGCGGCCAACGCCTACCTCGACGCGCTCGCGCGCCTGCGCCGCCATACCGGTACCCCGGCCCTGACGATCGACTGGGTCGCCTGGCAGGGACTGGGGTTCGCGGTCGACGCCGACATCGTCACCGCCGAACTCGCCCGCCGCGGATCCCGGCCCGTCACCCCGGCAGAGGCACTGCACGCCTGGGACCTGATCTCCGAATCCGGTGTGGCACAAGCAGTCGTTCTCCCGCCACCACCGCCCGCACCGAACGCCGACGACGCCACCACCGGCACACCGTCGTGGTCGCAGATGGCCAGGCCCGACCTGCTCGCCGGATTGCGCGACGGCTTGCGAGCGATCCTGGCCCGGGAACTGCGGATGTCGGAGGCCGACCTGCTCACCGACGTCCCCTTCGCCGAGTTCGGCCTCAATTCGCTGATGGCCATGTCGATCCGCCGGGATGCCGAGAAACTGGCCGGTCTCGAACTGTCGGCGACGATGCTGTGGAATCACCCGACCATCGATGCGCTGGCCGACTACCTCGCCACCCGGATCGCCGGTGACGACGAGCCGGCCGCACAACTGCCCGCCGAGGATTCCGGTGGCCTGCTCGACGATCTCTTCGCCGACGCCGAGTCCGCGCCGTCACCGCTGGGTGCGGAGCACGGTCTCCGATGAGCGCCGACGACCTCGAATCCGTTCTGCGCGACTGGCTGACCACGCGGCTCGCCGCCCTCGTCGATCGCCCGGCAAACGACATCGATCCGACCGTGGCGCTGGCCGATCTCGGGCTCGGCTCCCGGGACTCGGTGATGATCTCCGGTGAACTCACCGAGTTCCTCGGCAGGCAGGTCTCGCCCGTCGAGTTCTGGGAGCATCCGACGATCGACGCGCTGGTGGCCCACCTGTGCCTCGGGGACCACGTCGAACCGCAATCGGCATCGGCGGGGCGATCATCGGCCGACGACGGTCCGATCGCGGTGGTCGGCATCGGATGCCGATTCCCCGGCGGGATCAGCGGTCCCGACGAGTACTGGCAATTTCTCTGTGCCGGCGGTGATGCCGTCACCACCGTGCCGCGGGGCCGGTGGGACCGTTTCGACGACGGTCGTCCCGAGGTTGTCGACGCCCTCGCCTCGACCACCCGCCACGGCTCCTTCCTCGACGACGTCGAGGGCTTCGACGCCGACTTCTTCGAGATCACCGCCCGCGAGGCGGCCAAGATGGATCCGCAGCAGCGTCTGATGCTCGAGGTCGTCTGGGAAGCCCTCGAACATGCCGGGATCCGACCCGAATCCCTGCGCCGGACGCCGACCGGTGTCTTCGTCGGCGCCTGCGCCGGCGAATACGGGTATCTCGCGTCCACCGACCTGCCGACGATCGACGCGTGGAGCAATCTCGGTGCGGCCCTGAGCATCATCGCCAATCGGCTGTCCTATGTCCTCGATCTGCGTGGCCCGTCGTTGACGATCGACACGGCGTGTTCGTCGTCGTTGGTGGCGATCCACCTCGCGACCCAGAGCCTGCGGTCCGGTGAAGCAGACGTCGCGGTCGCGGGCGGGGTGAACCTACTGTTGACGCCGGCGGTGTTCGCCGGTTTCGATCAGTCCGGCGCGTTGTCGCCGACCGGTGCGTGTCATGCCTTCGACGCCGCCGCCGACGGTTTTGTGCGCGGTGAGGGAGCGGGGGCGGTCATCCTCAAGCGTCTCGATGACGCGCTCACCGCCGGTGACCGGATCCTCGCCGTCATCCGCGGTACCGCGGTGAACCAGGACGGCCATTCCAACGGACTGTTCGCCCCCAATCCCGCCGCGCAGATGGAGGTGCTGCGCACCGCGTACACCCGCGCGGGCATCGGCGTGCGCGAGATCGACTACGTCGAGACCCACGGGACGGGGACCCTGCTCGGTGACCCGATCGAGGCCCGCGCACTGGGCACGGTGCTCGGCCGTGGGCGCCCTGCCGACGCGCCGCTGCTACTCGGTGCGGTCAAGACCAACCTGGGGCACCTCGAGGCTGCCGCCGGGATCGCAGGTTTCATCAAGACCGTCCTGGCGTGTTCGCGCGGCACCATCCCGGCCACTCTGCATCATCGAGAACCCAACCCCCACATACCATTCGACCAACTGCGGCTGCAGGTCGTCGACACCAAGCGGGCATGGCCGAGCACCGGACGACCACGACGAGCGGGCGTGTCGTCCTTCGGTTTCGGTGGCACCAATGCGCACATCGTCGTCGAGCAGGCACCCGTCGTGCATCGCGATCCGCCGCCCGTCGACATGCTCGCCCCGGCGGTGAGCACCCTGGTCCTCTCGGGCCGCAGCGCCGAGCGGGTCGCCGATCTCGCCGCGACAGTCGCGGACTGGATGACCACCGACGGTGCCGGGATCCCGGTCCCCGACATCGCCCACACCCTCAATCATCACCGGGCGGTGTTGCCGGTGACCGCCACCGTCACCGCCCGCGATCGGGCGGGCACGATCGCCGGACTGCGCGCCCTCGCCGGTGGCGACACGGTGGATGGAGCTGCTGCCGTCGGGGTGACCCCGCCACGGGAGAACGCCGCGCGCGCAACGGGAACCGTGTTCGTCTACTCGGGCCAGGGCTCCCAGTGGGCCGGGATGGCCGCCGTTCTGCTCGCCGACGAACCCGCCTTCGCCGACGCCGTCGACGAGATGGAGGGCGACTTTCTCGACCACGTCGGATTCTCACTGCGCAACGCTCTGACCGAGCGCCGCGACCTGCACGGTGACGCCGAGGTGCAACCGGTACTGATGGGCCTGCAGGTGGCGCTCACCCGGCTCTGGGCACATCACGGTGTGCATCCCGACGCGGTGATCGGGCAATCGATGGGGGAGGTGAGCGCCGCGGTCGTCGCCGGCATGCTCACCGTCGCCGAGGGACTTGCCGTGATCGGTATCCGCTCGCGGTTGATGTCGGCGGCCCCGGCCGGCGGTGTCGCGGTCCTGCGCCTCTCGTGCGATGAGGTCGCGGCACGACTGGCAGCACATCCGGGCGTCGAGATCGCCGGTCACCTCGCACCGCGGCAGACGGTGGTGGCCGGTCCACCCGAGGCCGTCGACGCGGTCCTCGCCGAGGTCCTCGCCGACGGCGTGTTCGCGCGCAAGGTCGCCATGACGGTCGCCTCGCACACCGCGCTGATGGATCCGCTTCTGGCACCACTGCGTTCGGCATTGGCCGACCTGGCTCCGCGGCCCGCTCGGATACCGTTCCTGTCCACCGTGCACCCGGCATCCGCGGACTCCGTCGCTCCGGTGGTCGACGCCGACTACTGGGCCGACAACCTGCGGATGCCGGTACGGCTGGCACAGGCGGTCGCCCGCGGTGCCGAAGACCATGCGACCTTCGTCGAGATCAGCCCGCACCCCATCCTCGGCCAGGCGCTCGTCGAATGCCTGGAGGAGTCGGGGGCCGAGGACGCCGAGGTCGTCGCGACACTGCACCGCGACCGTGACGACACCATCTCGTTCCACCGCGCGTATCACGCTGCCGCCCAGGGTGTTCCGTCGACCCCGCATCCGGCCGAACCGCATCCGGTACTACCGCGCACGCCGTGGCGACACACCCCGTTCTGGCTGCCCACACCCACCCGATCCCCGGGGGCGTCGGCGGGGCCCGGAGCAGGGTCACCTTCTTATCCCGCCGACGGTCGCGTCCCCCGATCGTGGTGGCATCACCTGGCCTGGCCGACGATGCCGGCACCCCGCACCTCGACGCTCGTGCACCCGCAGCGCTGGGTGATCGTCGGTGACGGTGTCGATACGGAGTCGATCACCGTGCTGCGCGCCACGCTTCCCGGCGGCTCGCAGATCATCCCGATCGACCCCGATACATTCGCCGACGATACCGACGATTCGGAAACGTTGAGCCAGAGCATCTCCGGCGCCGATCGTGTGATCTTCGCCCCGGCCACAGAGGCGGATCCGTTCTCTGCGCAACCGGCATATCGGTTGTTCTCGGTGGCGCGTCGCCTCGTCGGCGCTGCCGTGTCGAGTGGCACCCGACCCCGGCTGCACCTGATCACCCGCAACGGCGCACCGCTGGCCGATGGCGATCACGCCGTCCCCGCGCACGCCGCCCTGTGGGGACTGGGACGCACTCTGGCGCTCGAACATCCCGAGATCTGGGGCGGTGTCCTCGACGTCGACGCCTCGGTCCCCGGCGGCGTCGTCGCACGCTATCTGCTCGACGAGATCGGCGCCGACGATCACGAGGATCAGGTGGTCTACCGGGCCGGCACGCGTCATGTCCCGCGACTGCGTGCGGGCGTGAGATCGCCCGACGATGTCGGGGTAGAACCGATCACCGGACAGACACATCTGGTCGTCGGCGCCACCGGACACATCGGCCCGCACCTGATCGCTCACCTCGCCGACCGCGGGGCGCACACCGTCGTCGCCGTCTCGCGCACTCCGGGCACACGTCTCGATCCGCTCGTCGCCGAACTCGGCGACCGCGGGTGCCGAGTGGTGGTGGTCGCCGCCGACGCGACCGACGAGACCGCCATGGCAGCGTTGTTCGCCCGCTTCGGCACCGATCTTCCTGCGCTGGACGGAGTTCACCTCGCCGCCTTCGGTGGTGGTCCGGTCACCCTCACCGACATGACCGACGAAGACGTGGCAGCCATGTTCGGTCCGAAACTCGACGCCCTGGCCGTCCTGCACCGGATGACGCTGACCTTCCCGGTGTCCCGATTCGTGGTGTTCTCGTCGATCTCCGGCCTGCTCGGGTCCAGGTGGCTCGCCCACTACGCCGCCACCACCACATTCCTCGACGCCTTCGTGCACGCCCGCCGAACCGCGGGCCTGCCGGCAACCACCGTCAACTGGGGGCTGTGGAAATCGCTGGCCGATCACCAGGATTCGGCCGAACGACAGGTCACCGCGGAGTCCGGATTGATACCGATGGACGATCGCATCGCCATCGACGCCCTGACATCGGTCACCGGACCGGGAACCCCGGCGGGGGCAATCGTGGTCGACGCCGACTGGGAGCTGCTGGGCGCCGCCTACCGCACCCGCACCGCACTGCACATCGTCGACGAGGTGATGCCCGCCGCCGGCGACGGCACCGACCGGGGTGCCATCACCGAGGGCGACACCGCATTCCGGCGGGAACTACGCGACGCCGACCCGTCGGTACGTCTGTCCCTGCTCGCCGACCGGGTGGCCGATCTCGTCGCCAAGGTCATGGGATTGACCTCACCCGCCGAACTCGACCGCAGCGCCGGGTTCTTCCAGTTCGGGATGGATTCCCTGATGAGCGTCACCCTGCAGCGAGCGCTCTCGGAATCTCTCGGCGAACTGTTGCCGACATCGGTGGTCTTCGATCACCCCACCGTCGACGCCCTGACCGACCATCTCGCGGCCACCCTCCCGGAGACGGCCGGCCTCGACACGAACGAACCCGACGACGGATTCGACGAACTCTCCGAAGACGAACTCCTGCAAGCACTCTCCGAAAGGCTGGGCTGACCTGGTGCCTCCCGAAAACTCGGATCGCCGGGCGATCATCACCGACGCTCTGCGCAAGATCGACGACCTGTCCCGAAAGCTCGCCATCGCCGAGCAGGGCGATCGCGAGCCGATCGCGATCATCGGCATGGGTTGCCGGTTACCCGGCGACGTCGACGATCCGGGCGACTACTGGGATCTGCTGACGGAGGGCCGCAGCGGTGTGGTGCGGGTGCCCGAGAACCGTTGGGACGCCGACGAGTTCTACGCCGAGGACCACACGATCCCGGGCACCATCGTGAACCGGGTGGGCGGCTTCCTCACCCACTGGGACCCCGACGAGTTCGATGCGGAGTTCTTCGGCCTCACCCCCCGTGAGGCGATCGGCATGGATCCCCAGCAGCGGCTGCTGATGGAGGTCGCCTGGGAGTCCATCGAGGACGCCGGCCTGACACGCGAACGACTCCGCGGGACGGCCACCGGCGTGTACGTCGGGATGACCACCAACGACTACACACTGACATTCGCGGGAGCCATCCCGCGGACGGGACTCGACCCGTACATCCCGTTCGGCAACGCCGCCAACTTCGCCGCGGGCCGCCTGTCGTATTTCCTCGGCCTCAACGGCCCGGCGATCGTCTCGGACACAGCGTGCTCCTCGTCGCTGGTGTCGATCCATCTCGCCTGTCAGGGGCTGCGGCGCCGTGAGATCGACAGTGCGCTGGCCGGTGGGGTGAATCTGAACCTGAGCCCGGAGAACAGCATCGCCTGTTCCCGGTGGGGCATGCTGGCCCCCGACGGCACCTGCAAGACCTTCGACGCCGACGCCAACGGCTATGTGCGCAGCGAGGGTTGCGGCGTGGTGGTGCTCAAGCGCCTCTCCGACGCGGTGCGCGACGGCGACCGGATCCGCGCGGTCATCCGCGGTACCGGGGTCAATCAGGACGGCGCGAGCAGTGGCCAGACCGTTCCGAACGGTCCCGCCCAGCAGGCGTTGATCCGCTCGGTGTTGGCCGCCTCCGACCTGGCACCGGCGGAGATCGACTACGTCGAGGCCCACGGCACCGGAACCCCGCTGGGTGATCCGATCGAGCTCGACGCCCTGCACGGGGTGTTCGCCGAGCGGGGCGAGAGTGCACCCTTGGTTCTGGGGTCGGTCAAGACCAACCTCGGGCACCTCGAATCCGCCTCCGGTATCGCCGGTCTCATCAAGACGGTGCTGGCGATCGAGCATGCGCACATCCCTCGTCAGCTCCACTTCTCGGCGCTGAATCCGCACGCGTGCGACGGCACCTCGCGTTTCGCCATCGCCGCCGAACCACAGCAGTGGCCGCAATCCGGGCGACCACGCCGTGCCGGGGTGTCGTCCTTCGGTGTCAGCGGCACCAACGCGCACGTCGTACTCGAGCAGGCCCCCGAGATGCCGGCGGAACCGACCCCCTTCGCGGTGACCCCAGGCGCGGTTACCCCTGTACCGGCGACTGCGGGACCCGGGGTCCACACGCTGATCATCTCGGGCAAGACCCCCGAACGCGTTGCCGCACAGGCTCAGACCCTCGCGGACTGGATCGGCGGCGACGGCGCACAGGTGGACTTGTCGGCGATCGCTCACACCCTGGCCCACCACCGCTCACGGTTCGGTGTGGTCGCGACGGTCACCGCACGCGATCACACACGAGCCGAGACCGGTTTGCGCGCCCTCGCCGGTGGTTACCGCGCGCCGGGAGTCGTTCCCGCACATGAGGGAACCTGCCCTGGGGGCACGGTGTTCGTGTTTTCGGGGCAGGGGTCGCAGTGGGCGGGGATGGGTCGTCGGTTGTTGGTGGCGGAGCCGGCGTTTGCTGCTGCGGTGGTGGAGTTGGAGCCGGTGTTTGTTGCGGTGGTGGGTTTTTCGTTGCGGGAGGTGTTGGCGTCGGGGGAGCCGGTGG
>NZ_MVPX01000023.1:0-3663 GCF_002043085.1 Gordonia sp. i37
ACCGAGGCAACGCAGCACATCTCTTTCGCGGGCGGTGAGATCGTCGAGAGCGGTGGGTGGTGGGGGAGGGGGTGAGCCGCCGGGCGTGGTCCGGACCGCGTCGACAACGCGGCGGGTGATCTCCGGCGACAATGCCGCGTCACCACGCACCACGGCGCGGACGGCATCGATGATGACCTCCGCCGACGCCGTCTTCAGCAGAAATCCTCTCGCCCCGACCCGCAGCGCGCCGAAGACATACTCGTCGAGGTCGAACGTCGTGAGGACGACGACCGGGCAGATTCCCTCGCCGACAATCACTTCGGTGGCGCGGATGCCGTCGGTCCCGGGCATCCGGACGTCCATCAGGACGACGTCGGGGCGCAGGTCGCGGGCGCCGGTGATCGCCTGGTCGCCGTCGGTGGCCTCCCCGATGACGTCGATCCCCTCGGCCGGCTCGAGCATCATCCGCAGACCGGACCTGATGGCAGCGTGGTCGTCGGCGATCAGGATCGTCGTCACGGGTGAATCCTCGGTGCATCGGAGGAGGTTGTCGGAAGTGTTGCGGTGACCCGGAATTCGTCGGTGCCGCGCTCGACGCAGAGCCTTCCGCCGACCGCGTGGGCGCGAGTGCGCATGTTGACCAGGCCGCGTCCGGTGTGACGATCGCCGGTCGGATGGTGATCGTGGTGAGCGGCGAGTCGATTACAGATGTCGAGGACCAGCGTGTCGTCCGCATGGGTGATCCGCACCCGGATCGGTTGTCCCGGTGCATGTGTGGCGGCATTCGTCAACGCTTGGGCGACGATGCGGAACGCGGCGATGTCGACGACCGGCGGTAACGCATCGATGCCGTCGGCGGCGGTGATCGTGGCAGGTATCTCCGTGGCGATGTCTGTGCCGGACTCGGCGATCGGTTCGGTCAACCGATCGATACGTCGCAGACCGGCAGTGGTGTGTCGGCCGTCGGTGCTGTGCTCGCTGCCGTCGGAGAGCAGATCGATCAGCCCGCGCATCTCGGTCAGCGCTTCCACGCTGCTCGCCCGGACCGCGGCCAAAGCCTTCCCCGCGAGGGCGGTGTTCTCCGGATATTGCAGCGCCGCAGCCGATTGCACCGCAATCGCCGACAACCGACCGGCGATCACGTCGTGCAGTTCGCGGGCCAGGCGACGCCGTTCGTCGGCGACGGCCTCGACCTGCTCGCGCTCGCCGAGTTCGGCCATCGCCCGCGAGTGTTCGCGTTCCAGTGACAACGCGCTGCGGTGTTCGCGCACGGCCAGCCCGTACGCGAGCGGCGAGCCGATCAGTGCGAGCAACCACAGCAGACAGATGAAGAGCAACCGCCAGTCATCGTGGGCGACCACGGAGACCAGCAAGAACGTCGCGACCGCCACGACGGCGGCCAGCCCGTACAGCACGCGGACCAGGCGAGCACCGCCGTAGACACACGTGGAGTAGACGATGTCGGAGAACACCAACCACACCCCGATGGACGGGACGGTCAGTGAATCGAGTGCCAGTGCTGCACTGACCCCGGTCAGCGCGACGGCCGGATGCCGCGAACGACACAGTTGAAAGCACGCCGCGATACCCAGCGAGACCATGCAGAACCACGTCGGTAGCGGGCTTGCGTTCTCGTCGAGCACCCCGAGGCCGGTCGCGTACAGGCTGACGCCGAGGGCCAGGAACAGCAGCGTGAGGCCGGCGTCGTTGAGCATCGCGCGGGACACCGGAAGTCGCCACATGCACCCATGGTCGCACGAGCCGACATTCCGGTCATCCGACGAAAGGATGACTTCTCCCGGCCCAGGAGTGCTCGATGGGATGGCCGATGCGGTCGGGTTGGTGTGCGCGCCACCGTGGTGACATGACAGATGAAGTATTGCGGTCACCGGTCCTGTGGGTCATCGTCGGGTGCGAGATCGGGTTCTGGGTGCTGGTGTGCGCCGGGTTGTCGATTCGGTACATCCTGCGCAGGCGCCGGGCGTCGACGGTGGTGTTGGCGCTGGTGCCGTTGGTGGACCTGTTCTTGCTCGCCGCTGTGGCCGTTGATCTTTCGCATGGCACCGAGGTGACGACGGTGCACCGGCTGGCCGGGATCTACCTCGGTGTCACCGTGGCCTTCGGCCATTCGATCATCACCTGGGCGGACGCACGTTTCGCTCACTGGTTTGCCGGTGCACCGGCGCCGGCCCGACCACCTCGCGGTGGCGCTGCCGCGATGCGCCACGAACTGGTGCTGTTCGGGCTGTGGCTGATCGCGGCAGCGATCGCCGCGGGCGCGGTGCTACTCCTGTCGGTCACCGTGGCCGACGATCAGCAAGCCGCCGACCTCCGTGGGACATTCGGGATACTCGGGGTGGTCACCGTCATCTGGTTGGTGACCGGCCCGGTGTGGCAACTGTTCTCGACGGCCGACGACCGGGATGGGGTGAAGAGGTGAGGTCGTGGCGTCACGGGATACGAAACCAGTTCCGTAGCAGGGGGTCTCGAGGCTCGGCGCACGCGCCTCGCACCTCGACCATCGGTCTATCCCCGGTGGTCGGGCAACCCGCCCTCCCTGATACTCGAGAACCTCCCCCCGGTGGTCGGGCAACCCGCCCTACCCGATCGTCGCGAGCCCCTCCTCGAGACCCAGTGAGAAGACAACGATCCCAACCACATCGGATATTCAAGCAGCGAAAAACCACACCCCCTACCACACCCCACCGACAGAAAATCAGCGTCGAAACACGTTGTCCACAAGCATAATTGACAAAGAATACCGCTTGCATCGAACACACTTTCCTGTAGACTGGACCCATCACACCGATCAGCCACCGGGGAGGGGCCCATGATCGAATCCACTACAGTCCTCCACGCGGAAACCGTTGACGCCGAGGCAGTCTTCGCCGACATCGTCGCCCAACTCAGCGACGTGCAATGGAATCCGGAGATGACCGGGCCATAAGCCTTCGGTGCGATGAAGCAAGTCCTGTTGTTGCGGAACCTGGTTGATCATCACGCCACCACTCTCACCGGCGAGATGGACCGGCTGGGAGTGGCCGACCACAAAACCACCCGGCTTCGGGAGTTGTTGATCAGCATGGGTTTCGCACCCGCCGTCGCGGGTCGGTACGTACGGGTCGCCGCCACCACCGATGTGGATCTGCTGCTCGCGCACGCGGCGGATGGGTCCATCTCGTCCGAACACACCGACGCCATCGTCCGCGGGTTGGCGCACATCGACACCCGCTCCCCAGAATCCCTCGACACCGTGCAACGGTGTGAATTCCTGCGGAAACTGCTGTCGCACTACTTCGCCGGCTTCCCCCCCGCCGAGATCACCACCTACGCGCGACAGTTGGGGAACGAGTTGGCGGCCGAGACACCGGGCGGGTTACCGGCCGCCGAGGACAAGACGATCAACTCCTACACCGACCGCATCACCGACGACGGACGGTTGGAGATCTCGGCGAACCTCGACATCATCGCCGGGGAGAAAACCCGTACTTTGATGGAAACCTTGTCGGCGCCCAAACCTCAACCCGACGGATCCCCGGATCCTCGGACACCCGAACAGATCTGTGTGGCCGCATTCGAAACGATCGTGGAGTTGGCGGCACAAGGACTAGCGGACACCACGTTCTCGGCCAAACCCACCAACGGCCTGCTGTGGACCTGGTCAGCGGACAACCCGGCACT
>NZ_MVPX01000230.1:0-9987 GCF_002043085.1 Gordonia sp. i37
CACCGGTGGCCTCGGTGGCCTCGGCACCCTGATGGCACGTCACCTCCTCGACGCAGGCGCCGGACGAGGGGTCCTCAACGGTCGCCGAGCGATCACACCCGACCAGCAGACGCTCATCGACGACCTCTCGAACGGAGGCGAGGTGGCCTACATCGCCGGTGACATCGCCGAACCCGGCGTCGCCGCCGCACTGGTCGACGCCGCGCGGGAGACGGGCCGAGAGGTTCGCGGCGTGCTGCATGCGGCCGCCGTCATCGACGACGCACTGCTGAGCGCACTCGAACCGGACAGCCTGAGCCGGGTGTGGGCGCCCAAGGTCGCCGGTGCAATCGCCCTGCACGAAGCGACAACACATCTGCGCCTGGACTGGTGGGTGGTGTTCTCCTCGGCGGCGTCATTGCTCGGCTCGCCCGGGCAGGGCGCATACGCAGCCGCCAACGCGTGGGCCGACGCCTTCGCGCTCTGGCGCCGCCACCAGGGATTGCCGGCCACCGCGATCAACTGGGGCCAGTGGGCCCAGGTGGGCGTGGCAGCCGCCCTGACGATGGACGCTCTCGACCCGATCAGCCCGGCGGAAGGCATCGAGGCGTTCGACGCGCTGGTGGTCGCCGACGCCACCCGGGCCGGCGTCATCCGCCTCCGGCTCGACCGCGCGGCCGTCGCATTCCCCGAACTCGATCAACTGGGCTACTTCGCACCACTCGTCGCCGAGCTGCACGACCTCACCGACGACACCTGGGGCGGGATGGAGGCGTTGCGCACCCTCGATGCGACCGCTGTACACGACGCCGTCACCGACCGTCTGCGCACCCGGATCGCGGCCATCATGGGCTTCGCCGACAGTCGGGCCGTCGACGTCGACAAGCCGTTGACCGACCTGGGCATGGATTCGCTGATGGCCGTACGCATCCGCAACGCGGTGCGCGGCGATTTCGGAGCCGAACCACCGGTGGCACTGCTCCTTCAGGGTGCAAGTCTGCGTGCGCTCGCCGCCGATCTCATCCGTCAGCTCGATCTCGCCGTCGCCGACGACACCGACGCCTCGGGCGGCCTCCGGGAACGAGCACAACTGCGCGCCGCCGCACGCCAACGGGCCGGCCGGCGCAGAACAGGACAGCGGGCATGACAGAAGCGGGCATGACACAAGCGGGAACGTCAGAAGCATACGGGGCCAACGCGATTGCGATAGTCGGCATGGCCGGCCGCTTCCCGGGATCGGCGTCTCTCACCGAGTACTGGCGCAACCTGGAGGCCGGGCGAGAAGGGATCGAGACCCTCACCGCCGAGGACCTCACCGCGCACGGGGTGAGCGACAAGACCCTCGACAATCCGGCCTACGTGCGGCGCGCACCGCTGCTGACGGACATCGAGGAATTCGATGCGGAATTCTTCGGGTTCACCCCTCGCGCCGCCCGGATGATGGACCCACAACACCGACTGTTCCTACAGACCGCGTATCACGCTCTCGAGGACGCCGGACTCGATCCGCACGACATCGAGGCAACCGTCGGCGTCTTCGGAACGAGTTCGGCCAGTGGATATCTGCTGCACAACCTGATGTCCCACCTCGATCCCCACCGCATCATCGGCGAGGGCGCGAGCTTCGAGATGATCAACCTCTCGCTGGAGAACGACAAGGACCACCTGGCCACCCGCGTCGCCCACCAGTTCAACCTGCGCGGTCCCGCGCTGGCCGTCCAGACGGCCTGCTCGTCGTCGCTGCTCGCGGTGCATCTGGCCGCCGCCAGCATCCTCAACGGCGAATGCGAGATGGCGTTGGCCGGCGGATCCTCGATCCGGGTGCCCAACCGGGTGGGCTATTGGTACGAGCCCGGGTCGATGGCCTCGCCGAGTGGTTACTGCCGGCCCTTCGACTCGCGGGCCGACGGCACCCTGTTCGGTTCCGGCGTGGGAATCGTGGTCCTCAAACATCTCGACGACGCACTGGCACAGGGTGATCGCATCCATGCGGTGATCCGCGGGTCGGCGATCAACAACGACGGCGCGACCAAGATGAACTATGCGGCGCCCACCGCGGCCGGACAGGCGGAGGTCATCGCCGAGGCGCACGCCGTCGCCGAGGTCGACGCCGCCACCATCAGCTACGTCGAAACACACGGCACGGCCACACCATTGGGTGATCCGATCGAGGTGGAGGGGCTGCGGCAAGCCTTCGAACTCGCCGAGCAGGAACGCCGCGGTCCGTGCGTCCTGGGATCGGTCAAGGCCAACATCGGTCATCTCGAGACGGCCTCGGGTATCGCGGGTCTCATCAAAACCGTGCTGTGCCTACAGAATCGGTCGCTGCCGGGCACCTTGCACTACACCCAGCCCAACCCCGAACTGCATCTCGAGCGCACACCATTCGAGGTCCGGGCGCAGACCACCGTCTGGGAGAGCGACGGTCCGCGCCGCGCCGGGGTGAGTTCGTTCGGTGTCGGCGGAACCAACGTCCACGTGGTACTCGAGGAAGCACCACCGGCCCCACTGCCTCCGGCGACGCGCGGCCCGGTGATCGTGACACTGTCGGCGCAGCAACCCGATTCGCTCACGCAGGCACGGACCGCACTCGCCGACGACCTGCAAGCGCGCCCCGACCTCGACGTAGGCGTACTCGCGCATACCCTGAACCGGCGGCACCGGTACCGACATCGCCTCGTCGCCGTCGTCGACGACGCCGCCCACGCCGTCGAGGTACTGCGCACCGACGAGCACGACAACGTGATGATCACCGACGAGGTCGTAGGCGCCGACACGGCGACCGATCGCGTCGCGTTCCTCTTTCCCGGCCAAGGCGCGCAACACGTCGGCATGGCGCGAGGTCTGCTGGACTCCGAGCCGGTCTTCGCCGAACACTTCGCGCAGTGCGTCGCGGCGTTCGACGCCGAGCTCGGAATCGACCTGCGCGCGGAGATCTTCGAGGGCAGTGCACGGTCACTCGAACGCACCGACCGAACGCAACCCGCGTTGTTCGCCGTCGAATACGCACTCGCGCGTCTCGCACAATCACGCGGGGTGCATCCCGCGGTGCTGGCCGGGCACAGCATCGGCGAATACGTCGCAGGCACTCTTGCCGGGGTGTTCGATCTGCCGACCGCGGCATCGGCGGTCGCGATGCGCGCCCGGCTGATGAATGCGGCGCCACGTGGCGTGATGGTCGCCGTGCCGGCCGTACCCGCGGTGGTCACACCGTATCTGGCCGGTGAGGTCGACATCGCCACGATCAATGATCCGGGTGGATGCGTTGTCGCCGGCACCGATACCGCGATCGCCGCGTTCACGGCACGGCTGGCGCAGGCGGGGATCACCGCACGGCGGGTCCGCACCTCCCATGCGTTCCACTCGCGGCTGATGGACGGCGTGGTGGCCGAGTACACGGCCTTCTTGTCGCGAATGACATTGCGTGAACCGCAGATCCCGCTGTTGTCGAACGTCACCGGCACCGTGATGTCGGCGGCCGAGGCCACCAACCCGGCCACCTGGGCACGGCAGATCCGGGCAACGGTGCGTTTCGCCGACGAGGTGGGGGCGTTGCTCGAGAACCCCGCCCGCGTCCTGGTCGAGGTCGGGCCCGGCGGGACGCTGTCCGGTGCCGCCGCCCGCCACCCCCGATGGGGCGACGGGCACCGAGCCATACGTCTCATGCGTCACCCTGCCCAGAATCGCGACGACCGCACCACCTTCCTGCTCGGTCTCGGTCAACTGTGGTCGGCGGGAGTTCCGGTCGACCTCGACGACGACCGCGATCGACCGATCGTCACACTTCCCGGATATCCCTTTGCCCGTCAGCGCCATTGGGTCGACCACGATCGCTCGGCACGGATGCTGCGCACGGATGATCCCGACACCGCGGGCGACGCCGCCGGGGGTACCGCACCGCCGCAGATGCAGCCCTCGGTCGCGGACGGCCGCACGCCGATGGAGACCACGCTGGGCCGGATCTGGGCGCAATGTCTCGGAGTGGAGTCGGTCGAGCGCACCGCCAACTTCTTCGAGATCGGTGGGGATTCGCTCATCGCGATCAGCATCGCGATGAGCGCGGCGAACGAGGGGTTGGAGATCACCCCGCAGGATCTCTACGAGAACCAGACCGTCGCCACCCTCGCCGCGACACTGACCCAGCGCTACGCCGCAGGCGGACTTGGTCGCACGGTCACGGCCGATCCGGACCATCTTCCCCTGACGCCCACCATGATCCGGTTCCTGGACTCCGGTGTCACCGACAGCAACCGGTGGCGCGTACCGCTGATCCTGCGTGTCCGCGACGACGTCGGCACCGACCGCATTCGCGACGTCCTCACCGCGGTGGTCAATCGCCACGATGCACTGCGGATACGGATCGTCGAGGAGGACGGCATCCGCGAGGTCCGTGTCGCGGCGCCCGTCGAGGCCGCCGACCTCGCGGTCGCGGCGGTGTCCGGGGCGCAGGAGATCCCCGAGTTCCTCCGCACCCTCACCGGCGACGGAGGGCTCACCCCGTACCTCGCCGCCCATGTACAGGCCGGTGACGGACAGTCGTATCTCGCGATGAGCGTGCACGGGCTGGTGGCCGACGAGGAAGCCCGCGACATCCTGGTGACCGATCTGTTCACCGCCTTCGGTCAGGTGCTCGCCGGCGAGGACATCTCGCTTGCGCCCGTGCCCGTTGCGTGGCGCCAGTGGGCACAGCTGTCCTCCGAGCTGGCCGCCCATCCGGCGGTCCTCGACTCACGCAGGTATTGGCTGACCGGGCCCGGACGGGCCACGCGCAGACCGATCACCGGTGATGCGATGCGGACGACCTCCACTGCGCTGCAGCGCATCTCGACCGCATTGACGACCACCCAGACGATCGAACTCGACGACGCGCGTCGCAGACTCACCTTCCCGGTGGATCGCTTCCTGCTCACCGCACTGGGTCGCGCGCTGGCGCAGACCTTCGGCGACGGCATCATCGACGTCGACCTCGCCGGGCGCGGTCGACGGGTCCTACGGCCCGACCTCGACCCGCGTCGGACCCTGGGATCCTTCACCGCCCTGTACCCCGTGGCGCTCGGCTGCACTGCGCTCAGCGGGGAACCGACTGCCGCGCAGATCGAGGCCGTCCACCGGGTACTCGCCGCGGTACCGCATCACGGTGTCGGCCACGGCGTCCTGCGTCACCTGCACGCCCCGACCGCGCGTGCTCTCGAGGCAACTCCGGCACCGGATATCGCGCTGGTCGTCGGCAGCCCGATTCCCGATCTCCCGACCGCCGACGACCAACCCGTCTCGATCGATCCGACGATGGCGGAGGCACTTCGGGCATCGGCACCCGGGTTCGGGCACGCACTCGAGATCCGTGCCCAGCGCAGCGGGGGAATCCTGCACGTCGACTGGTGGTACGACCCGGCCCGCATCGGTGCCGACGTCGTGTCCCGGCTCGCCGACGCCAGTATTGCGTCCCTCGCCGACCTGGCGCGCGAGGCCATCGTCGAGGACGAGGCGGATTCCGCCGACGGCGAGCTGGAACTGATCGACCTGACCGCCGACGTCGATCTGGGGGAATCCGGTGCCCTTCACTGACACTCACGGCCACACCCACGACACCGACCGCGGTGGTGGTCGGCATCGACGCCCCGACGAATCGCACGCCGCGGTCGTCGTACGGGATCTGCGCAAGAACTTCGGGGACTTCCAGGCGCTGCGCGGTATCAGTTTCACCGTGGGACGCGGCGAGGTCCTCGGCCTCCTCGGCCCCAACGGGGCGGGAAAGACCACCACGGTGGACATCCTGTGCACCTTGAGTTCTCCCGATTCCGGAACCGCGCTGGTCGCCGGCCACGACGTCGCACGGGACCCGGCCGCGGTGCGGCGTTCGATCATGTTGACCGGGCAGCAGGTGGCCCTCGACGACATGCTCACCGGCCGGGAGAACCTCGTGATGTTCGGCCGGCTGCAGGGATGGCGCAAGTCGGCGGCGCGACGCCGGGCCGACGAGCTGCTCGAACAGTTCGACCTGCAGTACGCGTCGAATCGGCCGTTGGGAACCTACTCGGGGGGCATGCGGCGACGTATCGACATCGCGTGCGGTCTCGTCGTCCGACCGGAGGTCGTGTTCCTCGACGAGCCGACCACCGGGCTCGATCCGCGCAGCAGGCAGGCGGTGTGGGATCTCGTCGAACGGTTCAAGTCCGACGGCATCGCCACCGTCCTCACCACGCAGTACCTCGAGGAGGCCGACACCCTCGCCGACCGGATCGTCGTCATCAACCGGGGCACGGTGATCGCCGAGGGCACAGCCGATCAGCTCAAGGAACGCACCGGGGCGACCTACTGCGAGATCGTGCCCCGCCACACCTCCGCGATCCCGGCGATCGTCGCGGCGCTGACCCCGATGATGCCGCGGTCCCGGCGCGCAACGGTGACCGCCCATCCCGACCGCGTCTCCATGCCCGCACCGCACGGCGCCGACACGATGGTCGAGGTGTTCGGTCGGTTGCACCGCACCGGAATCGAACTCGCCGACGTCGCCTTGCGACGCCCGTCGCTCGACGAGGTGTTCTTCGCGCTCACCGCCGAGACCGCCCGGCCAGACCGGGCCGAGGTGGCGTCGTGACCCCGACGTCGTGGTCACCCGAGCGGGTCACCGGCGCCACGCGGGAGACCAATCCCTCCGGAGTGCAGCAGTGGTGGGTGCTGACAACCCGGAGCATCGTGCCGACGCTGCGCAACGGCGAACTCCTCACCCAGGTCGCGGCGTCGATCATGTTCACCGCGGGCTTCTACATCCCACTGAAGAACTTCATGGGGCTCTACGCCGCCGAGATGAGCAGCTACGCACAGTACCTGATGCCGCTGATCGCACTGCAGGCCATCAGTTTCGCGGCGATCTCCGGCGCCTTCCGTTCGGCCTCGGATGCCGTCGAGGGGATCAACCGGCGCTTCCGGGCACTGCCGATCTCCCGTGTCACCCCGCTGGCGTCCCGCATGACCGCCAGCATGTATCGCTGCACGGTCGCGCTGGTGATCTCGCTGATCTGCGGACACGTCATCGGATTCCGGTTCTATGCCGGGCTCCTCTACACCGTCGCGTTCTGCGGACTTGTCCTCGCGATCGGACTCACCCTGTCGTTCCTGGGGGAGGTGGTGGGCACGGCGTCACGCAATCCCGACGCCACCACCCATCTGATGATGCTGCCGCAGTTGATCTTCGGACTACTCTCGGTCGGGGTCCAGCCGGCGTCGGCGTTTCCGCACTGGATCCAGGGCTTCGTGCGCAATCAACCGATCTCACAGTTCGTCTACGCGTTGCGGGCATTGGCCGGTGACCGGGTGCCCGGCGCGGCCGGCGCCATCACCTGGCAGACCATCGGGCCATCGTTGGCCTGGATCGTTGCGCTGTTGGTGGTCCTGATGCCCGTCTACGCGGTGCTGGCGGGGCGGAAGGGATGAGCTGATGACCCCACTCACCGGCGAGATGTCCTCCGCCCCAGCACATCCGATTCCGGCTGCGCCGCGCAGGCCGGCGGAATGGTCGCCGCGCGCTCTGCTCTCGCACACCGTGACACTGACCGCTCGCACCATGCGTCGTTGGCTGCGCGATCCGGCGAGTACCTCGGAGACCATCCTGGTTCCGGTGGCGTTCCTGGTCGCACTGAACATTGTTCTCGGCAACGGCATCACCCGGGTCACCGGTATCGACGCGCTGTACGGCAGCGTGCCCCTGGTGGCGATGGTCGCCGCGACCCAGGGTGCCACGGTCGGCGGATTGTCGCTGATGCACGAGCGTGACAGCGGGCTGCTGGCGCGGCTGTGGGTATTGCCCATCAACCGCGCGGCGGGGGTGATCTCGCGATTGCTTGCCGAGACCATCCGCATCGTCGTGGCCACCCTCGCGCTGCTGATCGCGGGCTACGCCATGGGATTCCGATTCCACGAGGGTGTGGCCGCCGCGATCGGCTGGGTGTTCGTGCCCTGTCTGTTCGGGCTCGCGTTCGCCGTCGGTGTCGCCACACTCGCGTTGTACTCGGCCAAGACTATCGTCGTCGAGGCGACGGCGCTCGTGTCCGGGGTGTTCATGTTCTTCAGCACCGGATTCGTGCCGCTGCATCAGTATCCCGAGTGGATCCAGCCCGCGGTGTCGCATCAACCACTCAGCTACACCGTCGACACCATGAAGGGCCTGTCGGTGGGCGGGCCGGTCGCCACTCCGTTGACGGGTCTGCTCGCGTGGTCGGTGAGCATCATCGTGGTCTGCGCGATCCCTCTGGCCCTCGGCTACCGAAAGGCCAGTATGCACAGCTGATCCGGAGAAGCCCGCACCGACCGTCATCGATCACCAGGAGGACCCGTGAGCGCCTCAGCAGTCATCCGCCATCTCGCCAAGAGCGAGGAGATGTTCGCCGAGACACACAATTTCGTCGGACTCGGAGCCCACCTCGACGGCCCCGTCGACACCGACGCGCTCGCCGAGGCCTTCGACACGCTGCTCGAAGTGCATCCCGTCCTGGGCGGCCATCTCGAACGCGACGCCGATCAGCGCTGGCAGATCGTCGTCGACGATCTGATGCACCCGGGAATCATGGTGGTGGACAACCGTGACGGCAGCGCCGAGGTCGTCCCTCCGCATTTCGACCAGACCGAAACCCTGGTGCACCTGCGCGTGGTGGTGCTCGACGGCGGAGCCCAGCCGACCCTGTACGTCCACCACAGCCTCGCCGACGGACATCACCAGTTCGCCCTGATCGAGGAATTGTTCTCCTACTACACCGATCTGGTCACCACGGGAGACCTGCGGCCGGGCCCCGTGGAGCCGGCGCCGGACTCGCTGGAAACCGTGCTGGCCCACCGCGGCATCACCAAGCTCCACCGGTCCGGTCTGGAGCGCTTCATGCCCGCGTTGTTCGCCTACGAGTTGCCGCCGTCGCGGCGTACCACGTCGACCGCGCGGCCCTCGGCTCCCCAGCAGGTACCGATGGCGTGGTGTGGGCTCGACGAACGCCAGACCCGCGCGATCGTCGACTACGCGCGCAGCAACGGCGTGGGGCTCAATGGCGTACTGGCGGCGGTGATCCTGATCGCCGAATGGCAGGTGCGCGGCCGCAGGCGCATCCCGGTGCCCTACATCTATCCGGTCGATCTGCGCTACGTGCTCAGCCCGCCGGTGACCGCGACGGCCGCAACCAACCCCGTCGGGGTGGGCACCTTCCTTGCCGACATCGATCACGGCACCGATGTTCTCGATCTCGCCACCCGGATCGCCGAGGCGTATCGCGCCGATCTCGCCGAGGGTGTCATCGCCCAGTCCCTGCTGCATTTCACGCCGAGCTACGAAGGCAATCCGCCCGGCCTGCCCGACGTCGTCATGATGACCGACAACGGTGTGGTGCCACCGATGCGCACCCCGCCGGGTGTGCGACTGACCGCGGTTCACGGGGAACTGCACTTCCAGGTCGGCGGCGGCATCGAGATGTACACGAGCAAGATCTTCGACGGCCGGCTGATGATCGAATATCACACGCATGGACCGGATCCCCAGCGGTCGATCGACGCCATCGCGACGTTGCTCGCCGGGATCGCGGCACCGGCCGATCCCGTCATCGGAGCGGGGGCGCTCCGATGACGCAGCCGTCAGAACGCATATCGGTGGTACTGCAGAGCCTTTCGGCCCGCAGGGATCGCCCGGGACAGCACTCCGGCGCCCGCGAACGGACCGCTCACCCGGGCGAAGGTCTCCGCGGAGAAGAGGTTGGCCGAGTCCACGACATGCAGAGCCGGGATCTCACCGACGATGTCGGCGGGGGAGTTGACCGCCCAATGCAGTCGCGACCCGGATCGCCGATTGAGCATGTGTACGCGCTGGGTGGCGATCGCCAGCCAGTTGTAGAAGTCGATCTGGATCTCGCCGGTCGGGAAACGCTCGACAACCCGGGAGATCAGGCCGAGTCCTTCATCGCGCGTCAAGTACATGCTGATGCCCTCGGCGAGGAACAGCACCGGCCGATCGGCGGGGGGGGGGGGGGGGCC
>NZ_MVPX01000231.1:0-4545 GCF_002043085.1 Gordonia sp. i37
GAATCCAGGCCGCAGCCGATGTGCACGACGGTCGCCTGATCGTGTGCCGCGAGGAAGTCACGCGCCCAGAGGTCGTACTGTGCGGTGCGCACGGTCACGATCGGCGCCCACCGCGCGGTGACACCCAGCTCGCTCCAGTCGACGTCGAGTCGCTCCACCGCCTGCGGCGCGAAGCGATCTCCGAGAACCGGGTGCGGCAGAGCCGCATCGAGCGACTTCAGATACAGAGTGGTGAGCATGGTCTTGGCCGCGCCTTGCAGGTCAACGGCAACCTTGGTCGTCATGCCCCTCACTGTAGTACCGAATATGCCTGTGCGCCAACACTATTGGGTGCCCATCTCGGCGGGATGACAAGGGAGGCCGGAGATGACGCACGCTGATCCCGACGCGGTCGGCCGGCCGCAGCCCCGGGTTCTGTTGCTGTATTACAGCTACACGGGGCAGACCCGGAGCATGCTGACGGCCGCCGGGGACGTCTTCGCCGCGCACGGCTATGCGGTCGACGAGGCGGCGATCGAGTTCACCGACGACCGGTACGCGCGCCGATTCACGCGGTTTCCGATGGCCCGCGTGTGGCCCGACATGCTCAGTGTCCTGCCGGCCCAGGTTCGTAAGAAGACCGGATCGATCCGTGTGCCGGATTTCGTGACCGAGCGCCGCTACGACCTGGTCTGCATCGGATCGCCGACCTGGTGGAGCGCACCGGCGATGCCGATTCGCTCGTTCCTGACCTCACCGGTGGCCCGGCAAGTGCTGGCGGGCAGCGCTTTTGCCGTCTTCGTCGTCTGCCGCGACAGCTGGCGGGGGAATCTGAAGGAGGTCCGCGCACAGGGCCGCTGGCAGGGCGGGCGTTACCTCGGCAGCTTCGTCACGACCTACCCGGGTGGCCAGCTGCGCTCGATGCTCTCGTTGACCAGCTATCTCGGCTCCGGGGAGTACCGGAAAAGCTATCTGGGGGTACCGATCCCGATGACGAACATCGGACCCGACGACCTGATCCGGGTGCGCGAGTTCGCCGAGGACATCTGCGATCAACTCACCACCGCGGGAAGTGCCTGATGCCGCGCACATTCGAGGTTGCCATCACCTCCCCGCACAGCACCCGACAGGTCTTCGACGCGTTCGCCGCGGCCGCGTACTGGCACGACCGTTATGCCGCCTTCGAGTCGTCGACGACCCTCGACGAACTCGACAGGACATCGACGCCCGACGGTGAGTCGGTACGGCTGGTCATGACCGAAGACCTCCGCGCGGATCGCCTCCCGTCCTTGATCGGACGGGTCTACCCCGGTGAGCTCAAGGTGCGCACGACCGAGCACTGGCAGGTCGGCGCCGACGATCGTGTCCACGGCACGATCGAGATCACTGTCCTCGGGGCTCCCGGTTCCGGGCTCGGGCGTGCTCGTATCGAACCCGCATCCGGCGGGTCGCACATGGTCGTCGACGGCACCGTGGAGGTACGCCTTCCACTGGTCGGGGGGCGCGTCGAGAGTGTCATCGGCGCCGAATTCCGACGCCACATACCCGATGTCGGCCGGTTCACCACCGAATGGATCGACAACCATGACTGAGATCGCCTCGCCATCACCATCGCCATCACCATCGACACCGTCGCCGACACGCGAACCCGCACCGATACCGACCGTCGATGAGGCCTTGCAGCGGCTGACGATGCCGCTGCAGGAGGCCATGATGACCCAGCGCGCGATTCGGCGGGTCCGTCCCGATCCGGTCGACGACGAGCTCGTACTGACCTGCATCGAACTCGCGCAGCACGCGCCGACCGGCAACAACGGCCAGCAGTGGGAGTTCATCGTCGTCAAGGACCCCGCGGTCAAGGAGAAGCTGGCGCGACGGTACCGGCAAGCGTGGAATCTGTACTCACGCTTCGCACTCCGTCATCTGGTCCGATCCGACGACGCCACGCGCCGCACCATCAAGGCCGTCCAGTGGCAGGTCGACCACTTCGCCGAGATCCCGGTCCTGGTGGTCGCCTGCCTGCGCCTCGGTGTACGAGAGGGGCGGCTCACCGGTGTGCGCATGCCGCATCCGGCCGAATCCGGATACTGGGGATCGATCTATCCCAGCGTGCAGAACCTGCTGTTGGCCGCTCGGGCAATGGGTCTCGGTGCGTCGCTGACCACGATGCCATTGTGGAACCTCACCTCGGTACGTCGAACCCTCGAGCTGCCCGTCAACGTCACCCCGATGTGCATCGTGCCCCTGGGCTGGCCGCGGGGGCGATACGGCCCATCGGCGCGCCGGCCCGTCGGGGAGGTCACCCATCTCGATGGTTACGGAGGCCGAATCTGGCTCGGGCGACTCGAGGAAGAGGCACCGTATGGCAACCCGTGACGACGTAGGCGCCCGGCTCTTCTCCCGCTGGTCGAGGTGCGAGCCGCGTGCGGCGAGCACTGCGGCGGATTTCGGGAGAGCCACCCGGCTCTTCTCCCGCTGGTCGAGGTGCGAGCCGCGTGCGGCGAGCCTCGAGACCACCCGCGCCGACGCTGGTTCCGCTGACCCCGCGGTGACGACAACACCTGTCATCGCACCGGGTCTCGAGGCCCTCGCCCCAGCGGGCTCGGACACCTCGACCACCGGAGAAAACACGCGGCCCAATCAACGCATCGAATTGTCCAACCGCGATCCACACGCGGCAACGGGAGGGAACACACAGTGATGACGAAAACATCGATGACGAAAACAGCGGTGACGAAAACAGCGATGACGAAAACAGCGGTGACGACGACAGCGAGACAACGCTCACCGCATCGGGGTTCACGATCGGTGGTCGCCGCCATGGCCGGTGCGGGAGTGGCCGCGGCGATCGGCGCGCAGGTCGCCGCGCCCGGCGCGCAGGCGCACGCCGAGACCTCCATCGCCAACATCCCGACGAACATCTACCAGACCTTGGCCAACATTCCCGCCGTGCAGTATCAGGCACTGCAGCAGACCACCAAGGCGTTCAACGACTCCGGTAACTGGTGGGTGTACATCCCCACCAATGTGGTCGGCTTCGATCAGCAGGACTACGAGAAGGTCAAGGCGATCAGTCTGCTGCTGATGCCGGTGCCGTTGGTCGCGAATGCGCAGTCAGACCAACTCTGGATGACGCTGGCCTCGTTCGCACCGATGACACCGAACTGCACCGGCGTTCCGGGGCCGTGTAGCGATCCGCTGTACTTCTTGCAGTACGGGCAGGTTCCGGCCTGGGAACTGGTGACGGGCTACACCTTCCCGGAGATCAGCAACACGATCGATCCCAACGACGCGACCTACACCACCGCTGACGGAACGGTGGTGAACATCCAGCCCTTCTGGTCGGGGGAGACGGTCCACCTCGATCTGCTCGGCCCGCTCAAGGCAGTATGGGAAACGCTCACCCAGGACCCGACCGGCGTGCAGCAAGGGCCGACCACCGCACAGTGGGCCAGCGCGTACGGCGACTTCGCCGAAGCGGTGTGGAACGGGCTCAATCCGTTCGTGCCGGGCACGTACTGCCTGCCGTGCCAGCTGTTCGGCGCACAGGGTGCGCCCGGGTCGTTGCCGAAGTTCGGGCTGTTCGGCAAGTACTACACGGCCTTCGACCTCGGGCAGCAACTGACCGACGGCAACTGGGTGGAGAATCCCGCACCCGGTTACGACGATCCGGATCGCCCCGACTACGTCCAGGTCACCAACCTGTGGACCGCGCAGGCGTGGCAGCAGATCTACACCGACGCCGTCACCTCGGTGGATCAGTCACTCGCGATGATTCCGCAGCTGCCCACCCTGATCCCGCAGAATCTCGAGGCCTTCGGCACGCAGGTCGATGCGTTTGCAAAACTGTTGGCCGCCAACGTGGTCACCAACATCAACGGACTCGGCCAGGCCGCCGGGATGACCGGAACCTCGGCCGAGCAACTCGCCGAGATGATCCGTGAATCGATCCTGAACGCCGTGCCCACCGCCGGTTCTGCCGCCGGGAGCACCGGAACTACCACGCCTGCTCTCGCGGCGACATCGCCGACGACAGCTGTCAAGAGCTCGGTCACCTTGTCTTCGGAGCAGGCATTGCGCGGGACGTCGGCGTCGGTCACCCCCACGACAACGACATCCACGAGTTCCCCGTCCACCACCGGCACCACCCCCGCGGTCTCGACTCCTACAGCGTCGACTCCTACAGCGTCGACTCCTACAGCGTCGACTCCTACAGCGTCGACTTCCGCACCGTCCACTTCCACACCGTCGACCCCGTCGACAACCACGAGCTCCGGTGCGCCGAGCGCCTCGAGTTCCGAGTCCGGTTCGAGCACAGCAAGTTCGAGCACAGCGAGTTCGGGGACGGCAAGTTCGGGCACGACAGACTCCGGGGCAAACGGCTCCGGCGCCGCAAGCACGTCGACCTCCGAGTCAACGTCGTCAACCGGGTCCTCGTCCAACACGACGTCGTCCGGGGGCTCATCGTCGAGCACCGGGTCGGCACCGGCCCCGTATGTCGGCAAGCACCGTGCCGCCGACTAGCCGGTCAGCGCTTGCTGCGCTGGCCGTCGCTGATGGCGGCCC
>NZ_MVPX01000232.1:0-12232 GCF_002043085.1 Gordonia sp. i37
CGTCGTGGCCGCCCGCAGCGGCAAGGGCGCCACCGTGGTCTCGAGCCGGTTGCGTTCGATGGCTCGGATCGTGGCGGCGCCCACGGCGGCAGCGGTGACCGTGCCCGCGCGCGGCAGGCCCACTCGGGAATCGGCGATCATGCCGGCGTCACGCACCGGTCCGGGGTAGATCGATGACACGCCGATCCCGTGGGGCCGCAGATCCTCCCGCAGCGCCAACGCGAACCCGCGAAGACCGAATTTCGTCGCGTTGTAGAGAGACGTGTTCGACGATGCCGATTTTCCCGAGAGCGACGACATGAATACGAGGTGGCCTCGTCCGCGTGGAATCATCTGCGCTGCAGCAGCTTTGGCCATCAGGATCGGCGCCCGGAGGTTGACCTCGAGCGCACGATCGATTTCCTCGGTCGCGTATTCCAGGAGTGGACCCGACGCGGGCAGACCTGCGTTGGCCACCAGGATGTCGACGCGACCGGCTTGCTCGACCACCTCGGTCGGCGCTTGCGGCTCGGTCAGATCGGCGGTGATCACCCGGCCGCCCACTCGATCTGCGAGTTCGGTCAGCGCGTCGGAGCGCCGTCCGGTGAGGGTCAGCTGGGCCCCGCGTCGGGCCAGTGCGATTGCCAGGAATTCGCCGATCCCGCCGGAGGCGCCGGTGAGGAGTACGTGCGCATTCGAGACGTCCATGTCGACCAGAGTAGGCAGCTCGATACGCGAGCCGTCAACTCCCACAGGAAGGTAGCCATGAATTCCGCGGACCCACAGTCACCAGAGCAGGGGCGGTCATCGGAGCCGGGGCACGAACTCCACGACGTGATCATCGTCGGTGCGGGATTCGGCGGCATCGGAGCCGCGATCGCCCTCAAGCGGCTCGGTTACGAGAACTTCGTCATCCTCGAACGCGAGGACGACCTCGGCGGTACGTGGCATGTGAATCGATATCCCGGTCTGGCCGTGGATGTTCCGTCGCCCACGTTCTCGTTCTGGTTCGAGCCGAACCCCAACTGGTCGCGGCTATACGCACCGGGAACAGAACTCAAGCAGTACGCCGTGGACGTCGCCGACAAGTACGATGTCCGGCGGCATATGCGATTCGGTGTCTCGGTCGACGGCGCGCGGTGGGATGCCGAGACCAACACCTGGCGTGTCGCCCTCGCCGGCGGAACCACGATGACGACGCGATTCCTGATGTGCGCCACCGGTTTCCTGTCCCAGCCCGCCACCCCCGACATCCCCGGTATCGACACTTTCGCCGGGCGGGTGGTGTATGCGTCACGGTGGGATCCCGACTACGATTTCGCCGGTAAACGCGCGGCGGTCATCGGGACCGGATCGACTGCAGTGCAACTGATCCCGGAAATCGCCGATCTCACCGAGGAGTTGACGGTGTATCAGCGCACACCGATGTGGGTGATGCCCAAGCTCGACGCCCCCATCCCTGCGCCGGTGCGAGCACTGTTTCGGCAGATGCCGGCCAGTCAGCGAGCGGTGCGTTGGGTCACCGATGTGACCCAGGAGATGGCGATGCTGATCGCAATGTGGCGTTTCCGGCGATTTCGTCGCGTCAACGACGCCGTCAAACGGATTGCCGCACTCTTCCGGTATCTGCAGGTGCGCGACCCGCAGATGCGTCGCGATCTCACACCCGCCTACGACTACGGGTGCAAACGCCCGACGGTCTCCAACGACTACTACCGCACGCTCGCACGCGAGGACGTGAACCTCGACACCACCGGCATCGATCACATCGTGCCCGACGGCATCGTCACCGCCGACGGCCGTACCCGTGAGGTCGACGTCCTGATCCTCGCCACCGGGTTCGACGTGTGGGAGAAGAATCTCCCGGCGATCGAGGTGATCGGACGCGACGGCCGCAATCTCGGAAAGTGGTGGCGGGAAACCGCATTCGCCGCATACGAGGGTCTGACGATGCCGTACTTCCCGAACTTCTTGAACTCCGCCGGCCCCTACTCGTGGGTGGGTTTGTCCTGGTTCACCACGGTCGAATGCCAGATGCGGCACATCGCGCGGCTTTTCGGGGAGGTCCGACGCCGGGATGCGGTGTCCTTCGAGGTCCGTGAAGAGGCGAACGAGAAGTTCCTCGACGACATGACCACCCGGATCGCCGATTCGGTGTTCGCCCTTGGCAACTGCGCCCGGTCACGCTCGTACTGGTTCAACGCCAAGGGAGAGACCCCGTTGTTCCGGCCGACCTCTGTCGCCGAGGCGGTGCGGGCGCAGGACACGTTCCCGCTCGAGGACTACCTGTTCTCCTGAACCCGACGCGTGTGATAGCCGTCGGGGCCGGCCTCGACCCGTAGATGTGACTCGGTGGGGGAGCCGCATCCGCGCTCGCACCCGACCCAGTGCTCACGGTCGGTCACCGGCTCACCGACCGCGACCCGGTTCGCGAGATCGGTACGCACCGGCGCGTGCGAATTGGCGCATCCCGGGGCCCCGGCACACGAAGTGACCCGCACCCATGGTGAGGCGGCGTCGAAGATCAGGCCCATCGGCGCGAGGACGCGGACGACGGTTTCGGCGATCGGCTCGGTCAGATCGCAGAGAAGGATCTCCCGATCGGTGGTGATCGTGATCGGCGCGCCGACTGCAGCCAGGAACTCGGCGAGCCGCGACGGGAGACGACCCAGCTCGACCACCGCACCGAGCAGTACCCGGCCGTCGTCCTGCTCGAACCATCCGACGACCGGCCCAGTCGCCGGTACATCTGCCGATGTCTGGTCTCCGGGTGGTCCGAGGCGCCGCCGCGCCGCATCGATCACCGACACGCGCGTCGCGGCGTCGAGGTCGTGGATGCGCCAGCGGCGGGGTCCCGTCAGCGCCGCCATGGCACGCGCGACGTCGAGCAGCGCCGGCGCGACAGCGGCGGTCGTGTCGACCGAACCGGCCACCTCACCGTCGACCACGATGTCGGCCACCCCGGTCTCCGCCGGATGCCGCAGGACGGCACACACATCGGGCCGGTGACGCGCCACATCACCGCGTCCGTCGTCCACCCCGAACAGGAACCTGCCCGAGAGACCGTCGAGACCATCGGCACGACGCAGTTCGGCATCGAGCGCCGCGGCGATCGGCGACGCATCGGCGTGGCCCCCGATCCGGCCGGTCAGGGGACTCACCACTATGTTGCGGATCTTCTCCCTACCGCCGATGTCCTCACCCCCGACCCCGTCGGGTACCAGACCGGCCGCGGTCAGCGCGTCCGCGACGGCCTCGACATCGCTGATCCCGCGCAGCTGGATGTTGGCGCGCGCAGTCAGCTCGAGGTACCCGTCGCCGTGCTGGGCACTGACCTCGGCCAGGGTCTGCATCTGAGCGGCGGAGAGCACACCGCCCGGCAGTCGGACCCGCGCGAGCGCACCATCGGCGGCCGGGTGCGGAGTGAACACACCCGGACACCGGTCGTCGGCGCTGCGCTCGCGGGGTTCGGTCACGGGATCCAGCGTAGACGCGGGTGTGGGCCGCCCACGGCGCCTGCACTAGGCTCCAACCACACGTCCAGTGCGTCAGAAGCCGGTGTGATTCCGGCGCGGTCGCGCCACTGTGTCGGGGGTGTCCACGGATGCGCCCGGAGTCAGACCTGTCGCTGGGCACCCCGACCACACGACCGGGCGCGCCACCCCGGTGAGGAGTTCTCATGATCCTGTTGCTGTCGACCTCCGACACCGACCTCATCACCGCCCATGCCGCGGCCGCCGACTATGCGATCGCCAATCCGTCGCGGCTGCTGGTCGACGACATCGCCGATCTGGTTGCGCCGGCGGACATCGTCGTCGTCCGGATCCTCGGTGGGCGCCGCGCGTGGGAGGACGGGCTGGAAGCTGTACTGGCCGCCGGTCGCCCGGTCGTCGTCCTGTCCGGTGAGCAGCAGCCCGACCCCGATCTGATGGCGTGCTCCACCGTTCCCGCCGGAGTCGCCCAGCAGGCCCACAACTACCTCGCGGCGGGGGGCGTGAGCAATCTGGAGAACCTGCACAACTTCCTCTCCGACACACTGCTGCTCACCGGCCTCGGCTTCGATCCGCCCGCGCAGACCCCCGCATGGGGAATCCTCGATCGCTCCGGCACTGCGCGCGCCGACGTTGCCAACGCGGGCCACGACGGGTCGACTTCGACGATCGCCGTGCTCTACTACCGGGCGCAGCATCTGGCCGGCAACACCGCCTACATCGACGCGTTGTGCCGCGCCATCGAGGACGCCGGCGCCCGCGCACTGCCGGTGTTCTGTGCGTCGCTGCGCACCGCTCCCGACGACCTCATCGAGCTGCTCGGTACCGCCGACACGCTCGTCGTCACCGTCCTCGCGGCCGGCGGCGCCACCCCGGCCACCGCGTCGGCGGGCGGTGACGACGATGCCTGGAACATCGAACGCCTTGCCGCCCTCGATATCCCGATCATGCAGGGCCTGTGCCTCACGTCCTCGCGGGCCGACTGGGACGCCAACGACGACGGGCTCTCGCCGCTCGATGTCGCCACCCAGGTCGCCGTGCCCGAGTTCGACGGCCGGATCATCACGGTGCCGTTCTCGTTCAAGGAATTCGACGAGAACGGGCTGCCCACCTATCGTCCCGATCCGGAGCGATGTGCACGGGTCGCGGGCATCGCCGCGGCCCATGCCCGGTTGCGCCACACCCCCGCGGCCCGACGTCGTATCGCGTTGATGCTCTCGGCGTATCCGACCAAGCACGCCCGCATCGGCAACGCCGTGGGCCTCGACACCCCGCGCAGTCTGGTGTCGTTGCTGCGGGCAATGCGCGACGCGGGATACGACATCGGCCCGGAATCCGGCCCGGACGCCATTCCCGGTCTGGCCGAGGACGATTCCGATGCGCTGATCCATGCGATCATCGCCGCGGGCGGTCAGGATGCCGATTGGCTGACCGAGGAGTCGTTGGCCGCCAACCCGATTCGGGTGTCGGCGGCGGACTACACGCGTTGGTTCGCGACGCTGCCCGCTGCGTTGCGTGAGGCTGTGACGAGACACTGGGGGCCGCCGCCGGGGGAGTTGTTCGTCGACCGCTCGACCAATCCGGACGGTGACATCGTCATCGCCGCACTGGTTTTCGGCAACACCGCGATCATGGTGCAGCCACCGCGCGGATTCGGGGAGAATCCGGTCGCGATCTATCATGACCCGGATCTGCCACCGTCGCACCACTATCTGGCGTCGTACCGCTGGGTCGCCGGGCGGGCGGGGCGAGCGGGCGACATCCCCGGCTTCGGCGCTGACGCGGTGGTGCACATCGGCAAACACGGCAACCTGGAATGGTTGCCCGGTAAGACACTCGGCATGTCCTCGGACTGCGGAACCGATGCCGCCCTTGGCGATCTGCCGCTGGTGTACCCCTTCCTCGTCAACGATCCCGGCGAGGGCACCCAGGCCAAGCGACGCGCCCATGCGGTGCTCGTCGATCACCTGATCCCGCCGATGGCGCGCGCCGAGTCCTACGGCGACATCGCCCGTCTCGAGCAACTCCTCGACGAGCACGCCAACATCTCCACCCTCGATCCGGCCAAGCTGCCGGCCATCCGTCAGCAGATCTGGACGTTGCTCACCGCGGCGCAGATGCATCAGGATCTCGGGCTGACCGAGCGCCCCGACGAAGAGGTCTTCGACGACATGCTCCTGCATGTCGACGGCTGGCTCTGTGAGATCAAGGACGTGCAGATCCGCGACGGACTGCATGTGCTGGGACAGGCTCCCGCCGACGAGCACGAGGTCGACCTCGTACTCGCCATGCTGCGCGCCCGACAGCTGTGGGGCGGGACGGCGGCCCTCCCGGGACTGCGTGAGGCCCTGGGCCTGACCGAGGGCAGCGGCGAAGCCGCGCGCACCGACGTCGACGCCGTCGAACACCTCGCCCGCGAGATCGTGCAGTCGTGTGCGGCGGGGGACTGGTCGGAACAGACCGTCGCCGAGGTGGCCACCGGGCATCCGCCCGCGGTCGCCGACATCCTGCGCTTCGCGGCCACCGAGGTCGTCCCGCGGCTGCGACAGACCTCCGGGGAGATCCCGCGCGTGCTGCACGCCCTCGACGGTGGGTTCATCCCGGCCGGTCCCAGCGGATCGCCGCTGCGTGGTCTGATCAACGTGCTGCCCACCGGCCGCAACTTCTATTCGGTCGACCCCAAGGCCGTACCGTCGCGCCTCGCGTGGGAGACCGGGCGGGCGATGGCCGATTCCCTGCTCGAGCGCTACCTCGGCGACCACGGCGAATACCCCGCGTCGGTCGGGCTGTCGGTGTGGGGCACCAGTGCGATGCGCACCTCGGGCGACGACATCGCCGAGGTGCTCGCGCTGCTCGGCGTGATGCCCGTCTGGGACGAGGCGTCGCGCCGGGTGTCGGCGCTCGAACTGATCGGCCTCGCCGAACTCGGCCGGCCCCGGATCGACGTGACCGTCCGCATCTCCGGCTTCTTCCGCGACGCATTCCCCCACGTGGTCACCATGCTCGACGACGCCGTCGCCCTCGCCGCCGACGCCGACGAACCCGATGACTCCAATTTCGTTGCGGCCCATGCCCGTGCCGCACTGGCCGAGCACGGCGACCGGCGTCGGGCCACCACCCGTATCTTCGGTTCCAAACCGGGGACCTACGGTGCGGGTCTGCTCCAACTGATCGATTCGCGGGACTGGCGCACCGACGACGATCTGGCACGGGTCTACACCGAATGGGGTGGGTACGCCTATGGGCGCGACCTGTCGGGCATCCCGGCGGTCGACGACATGCGCAGCGCGTATCGGCGGATCTCGGTGGCCGCCAAGAACACCGACACCCGCGAGCACGACATCGCCGACTCCGATGACTATTTCCAGTACCACGGCGGCATGGTCGCGACGGTGCGCGCATTGACGGGACGCTCTCCGGAGGCCTACATCGGCGACTCCACCCGCCCGGACGCGGTGCGTACACGCACACTCTCCGAAGAGACCAGTCGCGTGTTCCGGGCGCGCGTGGTGAACCCGCGGTGGATCTCGGCGATGCAGCGCCACGGATACAAGGGTGCCTTCGAGATGGCGGCCACCGTCGACTATCTCTTCGGCTACGACGCCACCACCGACGTCGTCGCCGACTGGATGTATGAAAAGCTCACCGAGTCCTACGTCCTCGACGAGCACAATCAGAAGTTCATGGCCGAGTCGAACCCGTGGGCGCTGCACGGCATCGCCGAACGCCTCCTCGAAGCCGTCGAGCGCGATATGTGGCACGAGCCCCCGGCGCAGATGCTCGACGACCTCCGGGCGGTGTATCTGCAGACCGAGGGTGACATCGAGGGGCGCGACGGGGAGTAGCGCGGATTTCTCAGTGTTTTCCCAGAGTCGGTGGGCCCGGGTTGCGGAGCAAAACCGGCGCCTCGTTCGTTGAGCGGTGCAGACACGCAACGAAAGGCCGACTCATGCGACTCGCGTATGCCCTGCTCTATCTCGCCGTCGAGATCGGCGTGTTCGTGGCGATGACCATGACCCTCGGCTTCGGGTGGGCGGTGCTCATCACCATCGCCGCGGCCGTCGTCGGCTTCCTCATGCTGCGCTGGCAGGGTGCGAAGGTCTTCGGCGAACTCCGGCGCGCCTCCCGCAATGAGGTCGACGCCCGGGCACCACTCGCCGACACCGCCATCATGGCCGGATCCTCGATCCTGCTGATCATCCCCGGCGTGGTCTCCACACTGGCCGGCATCGTGCTGCTCGCACCGCCCACCCGGCGCCTGGTCCGGCCCGCGGTGACCGCGTTCGGCGCCCGCCGTCTCGTGGTGGCGATGGATCGCGCCGGAATCTATGCGACCTCAGGTTTCCGACGTGGCACCGTCATCGACGGCACCGTCGTCGATTCGCCTGCTCCCGGCGACCCGGCGCATGCAGGTGCCACCCCGGCCGGCGACCGGCAGCTGCCGCCCGGACACTGATCACCGCGCCGACCGCCGTCGCCTCGATCCGCACCGCACCAAACCCCCCGACACCTGCCGACCCCACTCAGGGCACACTGGACGATCGTGGCTACCGAACTCCTGCTCGGCGGACTCGTCTATTCATCGAGCGTTCCCGACGCGACCGCGCTCGCCGTCACCGACGGCGTCGTGACGTGGGTCGGCTCCGACGCCGTGGGCCGAGCCCTGCACCCCGATGCCCGGATCATCGATCTGGCCGGGCGCTTCGTCGCACCCGCCTTCGTCGATTCCCATGTGCATCTGACGTCGACCGGACTCGCCCTGGACGGATTGACGCTGAGTGAGTCCACCAGCCGTACCGACTGTCTCGCACGCCTCGCGGCCGCCGCGGACGGAGCCGACGAGAACGAGCTGATCTGGGGGCTCGGGTGGGACGATTCCACCTGGGCGGGCGTCGATCCGGATGACCGCAGGTTTCCCACGACAGCCGAGATCGACGACGTCGTCGGTCACCGCCCGGTCTACCTCGCGCGCATCGACGAGCACTCGGCGGTCGCCTCCACCGCGCTGCGCCGGCTGGTCACCGACCTCGACGCCGCCGAGGGGTACGACCCCGATGCGCCGCTCGTCGCCCAGGCACACCACCTCGTGCGTGCCGCTGCCCGGACACTGGTGACCCCGGCGACCCGCGCCCGGTGGCAGCGCCGGGCACTCGACGCCGCGGCCGCCGCCGGAGTGGTGGCGGTGCACGAGAACGGCGGACCCGAGATCGCCGGCCTCGACGATTTCCTCGCCCTGGCCGACCTCGACCACCCGGTGGAGGTGCGCCGCTATTGGGGGCAGGCGGCGCAGGACGCCGAGCATGCCGCCGAGCTGCTCTCCATCACCCGCGCCGACGGGCTGGCCGGGGATCTGTTCGTCGATGGCGCTCTCGGCTCGCACACCGCGTGGTTGCGGGAGCCCTACACCGACGATCCGGACACCAGCGGCATCAACTATCTCGAACCCGAGACCATCCGGACGCACATCCACGCCTGCACGCTGGCGGGCGCGCAGGCGGGCTTCCATGTGATCGGTGACGCCGCGACCAAGGCCGTCATCGCCGCGTTCGCCTCGGTCGCCGACGAACTCGGCACACCGGCTCTGGCACGCTGCGCCCATCGGCTCGAACACGTCGAGATGACCGACGCCACCGACGCCGCGATCCTGGCCCGCTGCGGAGTGATCGCGAGCATGCAGCCGCTGTTCGACGCCGAATGGGGTGGACGTGAACGGCTGTATGCCCAACGGCTCGGGCCTCGCGCCGACGGCCTCAACGACTTCGCAATGCTCGCCAAAGCCGGTGTGGCACTCTCGTTTTCCTCCGATTCGCCGGTGACGGCGATCGATCCGTGGGCAACCATCCGAGCTGCGGTGCACCCACATCGGGCGTCGTCGGCGATCTCGGCGCGGGCGGCATTCGGCGCCTGCACACGCGGCGCGTGGCGCGCCGGCGGTGTGCACGACGGACTGACCGGCACGCTGGAACCCGGAGCGCGTGCCGACTATGCGGTGTGGGAAGCCGACGACCTCGTGGTCGCCGGCTCGCACGCCGGGGTGCAGCGGTGGTCGACCGATCCGCGATCGCGCGTACCCGCGCTGCCCGACGTCTCACCCGACGCCCGCCTGCCACGATGCGTGCGGACCGTCCGCGCCGGCTCGATCATCCACGACGTCGACCGGGGCGATTGGTGACGCCCGCACCGGGAACCGACGCCGTCCCCGGGACCGATGCCGATGCGGATCGCTCCGCCGGCACCGAGCAGTCCCCACCGCGGCGCCGGGATCGGCTGCGCGACCGTTGGACCACCGCCTCGCCCGCCGCACACCGCCGAACGCTGTGGGCGGTACGCACCGTCCTCGCCGCCCTGGCCGGGCTCGCCATGTTCTCGGCCTTCCCACCCCGCAACTGGTGGTTCATGGGGGTGGTGTCACTCGGACTGCTCTACGGGCTGCTGGCTGAGGGGCGTCCCCGCGCCCGGACCGGGGCCTGGATCGGCTTCGTATACGGTCTCGGGTTCTTCGTCCCCCTGCTGCCCTGGATCGGTGTGTACGTCGGACCCCTGCCGTGGTTGGCGCTCGCCGCCGCGCTCGCCGCCTACCTGGCCCTGTTCGGGGTGTGCGCGACGCTGACGATGCGTCTGCCCGTGCCGCCGATCTGGTTCGCACTGTCGTGGGTGCTGGTCGAGGGACTGCGGTCGTCCTTTCCCTTCGGCGGATTCCCCTGGGGTAGAACCGCATTCAGTCAGGTCGACGGTCCGCTGCTGCCGCTGGCGTCGGTCCTCGGGGCGCCCGGGGTGTCCGGGGCGGTCGCACTGTTCGGCGCATCGGTGGTCTGGGTGATCCAGCTCGCCGCCCGCCGGGACACCGCGGTCGGCATGGGCCCACGATCCTCGGTCGTCCGCGGCGCCGCACTGGGCATCGTCCTGGCCCTGCTCGCGCCGGTCTCGGCGATCGCGTTACTGCCCGACACCGTCGACCGCAACGTATCGGGTGCCTCGGCGCAGATCGCGGCGGTCCAGGGCAATGTGCCTCGACTCGGACTCGAGTTCAACGCCCAGCGGCGCGCCGTCCTCGACAACCACGTCCGAGAAACCATGGCGCTCGCCGACGAGATCAACGCCGGCCACATCGAGCAACCGTCGTTCGTCGCGTGGCCCGAGAACGCCTCCGACATCGATCCACTGGACAACCCCGACGCCGCCGCAGAGATCACCGCGGCCTCCGACGCCGTCGGCGCACCGATCCTGGTGGGCACGCTGATCGTCGAACCCGACGGTCGCCCGACCAACACCGTGCTGGTCTGGGACGGTAGCCGGGGCCCCATCGCGCGGTACGACAAGCACATCATCCAGCCCTTCGGCGAATACCTGCCGTGGCGTCCGTTCTTCCGGATGTTCTCGTCCTACGCCGACATGGCAGGCAACTTCCGCCCCGGCACCGGCCCGTCGGTGCTGACCGTGCCCGGACGTTCCGGTGACGTCGCCGTCGGGGTCACCACGTGTTGGGAGGTCGCCTTCGACCGGGCGGCACGCGACGCGGTCGATCAGGGCGCCCAGATCCTGTACGTACCCACCAACAACGCCACGTTCGGTCGCACGAACATGACCTACCAGCAGCTCGCGATGTCGCAATTCCGGGCGGTCGAGCACGGTCGGGCCGTGATCGTGGCCGCGACCAGCGGAGTCAGCGCACTCATCGAACCAGACGGATCGATGACGTCGGAATCGGACATCTTCACCCCGGCGATCCTCGCCGACCGGCTTCCGTTGAGTTCCGCCACGACGATCGCCACCCGTCTGGGAGCATGGCCGGAGCGCATCGCGATGCTCCTCGCGGTGGTGGCGCTTTTGGTCGCGGTGGCAATGCGTACTAGGTTCACTCAGAGATTCACGGCGGTGCGGCCTCACAAGGGTGCCGGCACCGCCCCGGAGAAGTCGGAGGAGTACACCGGTGACGAACAGTGACCGATCGCCCGCCGGTGGTGTCGAGCGACCCACCGTGGTCGGGCCCGACGGCGAGAAAGCGCTGGTCGTCATCCCGACCTTCAACGAGCGCGAGAACCTGCCACTCATCATCGGTCGCCTGCAGACCGCGCTGAGCGCCATCCACGTGCTCGTCGTCGACGATTCCAGCCCGGACGGTACCGGTGAGGTTGCCGACGAGTTGGCCGCCGCCGACGTCGCAGGCCGCATCCACGTCCTGCACCGGGTCGACAAGGACGGACTCGGTAAGGCCTACCTGGCCGGATTCGCCTGGGGGCTCGCACGCGACTACGAGGTCATCATCGAGATGGATGCCGACGGCAGCCACGCTCCCGAACAACTACCCGCCCTGCTTGCGGCGATCAACGACGGCGCCGACCTGGTCATCGGCTCGCGCTACGTCAAGGGTGGCGAATTGGTCAACTGGCCGCGCCGGCGCGAGATCCTGTCGCGGGGCGCCAACACCTACGCGCGTCTCGCGCTCGGTGCCGGAATCCACGACATCACGGCCGGTTACCGCGCGTACCGCCGCGCGGTGCTGGAGAAGATCAGCCTCGATACCGTCGAATCCGCCGGGTACTGCTTCCAGATCGACCTGGCATGGCGATCGATCCAGGCGGGCTTCGACGTCCGTGAGGTTCCGATCACCTTCACCGAACGCGAGATCGGTCAGTCGAAGATGAGCGGTGGCGTCATGTCGGAGGCCTTCGTCAAGGTGTTCCGCTGGGGTGTGCAGAGTCGGCTCGCCCAACTCGGCGTACGGCGCTGACGACGCACCAGATAGACAGAACGACGGGGGG
>NZ_MVPX01000233.1:0-5246 GCF_002043085.1 Gordonia sp. i37
ATCAATTCGTCGCCCCGCAGCGCTCGATCAATTCGTCGCTCCGCAGAGCTCGATCAATTCGTCGCTCCGCGACGGCGCTGCTTGAGCAGGTCGAGGCGCTCATTGAGCAGGACCTCGAGCTCTTCCTCGCTGCGCCGCTCGAGCAACATGTCCCAGTGGGTGCGCGGCGGCTTGCCCTTCTTCTCCTCGGGCTCGGCGCCCTCGAGGATGGTGCCCTCCATGCCGTTCTTGCACGGCCACTTCGACGGCACCTCGGCGTCGTCGGCGAACGGGACGTCGAAGATCTCCCCGTTGTCGGTGCGGTATTGGACAATCCGCCGCGGCGCGAGATCGTGATCACGATCGGTTTCGTAGCTCACCGCACCGAGGCGGCTACCCCGAAGTACTCGATCTGCCATTTGCTACTGCTTTCCTCTCGGCTTGCTCGCTGACCAAACCAGCTGCTGAACAGAACCATTCTACTCTTCTTGATCCGTGACGCCCGATGCACGCGACACCGCGCGCGGCTTGTGTCGCGATGAGTACCGCGCACGGTACGGTCTGTGCCGTGGATGCGACCCGTTCCCGGCGAACCTACGCGTGCGCGTGGTGCGGCTCGGCCATGGCCGATTCCGAGATGGGTCGGCGACGCAAGTACTGCAAACGGTCATGTCGACAGCGGGCGTACGAACAGAGAGCGCTCGTGGCGGGTACTTCTATTCCCGACGATGCGGTGATCTTGTCCTCGGCCGAGGTCGCGGAGTTCGGGGACCGGATGTTCGCCCTGCGATGTGCCGCCGAGGACCTCGCCACCGCGGTGGGCGAAGACGCCGACCGCGCCACTCTGTCCGGTCTCGCCGACGAGCTGCTGTCCTTGGCGCGAGACGCGGAGCGACTGCGGTGAACGCCGGCGACGCCCCCGATTCATCCGACCCGAATCCCGAACCGCCATCGGGTCCCGAACCGGCACCGCTGAGTGCCCGCGCCGCAGATGCTCTCGCCCGCGCCGACGCCAATTCCACCGGCATCCGGGCGATCCGCGCGGTCCGCAGGTTGCTGCCGGACGCACCACCATCGATCACCGACTCCCGACCGTCGGACCGATTGGCCCGGTTGATCGCTGACGCCAGACCTGAAAAGCCAAGTGCAACCAGAGAGTTGGGTCTCGCTGCGGTACAGGCCTGGCAATCGGTGACCCGGCGGCGCGGGCACTCCGCGGACACACCGGTCGACGTGACCATCCTGTTCACCGACCTCGTGGCGTTCTCCACCTGGGCTCTCGCAGCCGGCGATGATCAGGTGTTGCGACTTCTGCGAGAAGTGAACACCGCGACCGAGCAGGTGGTCCGGCAGCACGGCGGCCGGATCGTCAAGAACCTCGGGGACGGGGTGATGGCGATGTTCACCGATCCCGACGAGGCGATCGTGGCCGCCTACGAGGCGATCGGTGCGGTCAGCGCACTCACGATCGACGGCTACCGTCCTCAGCTGCGGGCCGGCCTGCACACCGGTACACCTCGCGCGGTCGGCGACGACTTCGTCGGCGTCGACGTCAATATCGCGGCACGCGTTGCCGGTGCCGCCGGCGCGGGTGAACTGCTCATCAGCGACGCGACCCTCGAGAGCGTCGATCCGCAGCGCTATGCCCGCCGCCGACGCCGCCGTTTCAAGGCCAAGGGCGTTCCCCGGGAACTGACCGTATACGCGGTGGTTCCCCGATACGACGCGTAGCACAGCGGATCGGACCGGTCCCGGCGACGTCGTCGCGACCCTTGACCCCGCGATGAGAGATCGGTCCGTCGAGACATTTCCGGCACGTCCGCCACGGCGAGAAAGACCGACGTAGTCGTCCACTGCGACACGGTGTTTCGATACCTGTGGAAAGAGCTCGCGGGGATTAACCTCGTCGGTGCACAAATGACTGCCCTCGGTCACCGTCGCGGTGTACAAAGGACGTCAACCGCACTCCTGCAACATTCTCGGCCGAGCCAAGACCGAGAGTGTTCTGTGCGCACGGAAACACCACGATGGTTGGGCGGCACCATGACAGTGATCAACAACAAGCAGCAGCAGATGATCGACTTCGAGACGAGTTGGTACACATTGGGCGGTGGCTCGTCCCGTGAGATCACTGAGCAGTTCGGGCTGACCGATCGTGACTTCTTCGCGCAGGTCGATCAGCTCGTCGACGAGGCACCGCCGAGCGGACTGAGCAACTCCGAATTGCGGCGGATGCGCCAGGTGATCCGCCGGCGGTTGTGGATGGCGCGCTGAGCCGATAACACGCCGAGCGCTCGGCGCGCTGACGCGACGTCACGCCGAGGAGGATGGCAGGCTGGGTATGTGCCCACCCGATCAGGCAACCACCCGGATGCTTGCGACCGACAGAAGAGGTCGACGCGCCGTCGCAGATCGGTGGTGGTGCAGTGATGACGCCTTTCTCCGACGACGACCTCGAGCAGTTCTATCGAGGTGTGGAGGCGCGGACAGACCTGACCCCGCGGCGTCGACGGCGTCCGGCGCCGGTGTATCGGGACTGTCCGACGCCGTACAAGGACGCCTTCGGTTCGGAGGCGGCAGCCATCGAGGGGATCGGCCGGATACGGCAGGTCGGTCGGCGTGCGCCGACGCTGCGGTGTTATCGCTGTGACTGCGGGTCGTGGCACATCACCAGCAGCCCGCCGCGCGAGGAGCCACCCCGACCCCCGCGCGGCCGTCGCGGCCGACACAGACGATGAGGAGCATTTCTCCGATGGCCCATGACGCCGACACCGACGTCCCGAGCGGGATCGAGACCGGATCCACCGCCACGGCACCGACCGGACCGCACGACCCGGTTGCCGTTGTCGATCTCGGCACGCCCGACGTCGACGCATCGGCCGCGGCATATGCAAGGCTGCTCGGTCTGTCGCAGCCCACCGACGACATCGGCGTGTTCGCTGCTCGAATCCGATTGCGGCCCAGTACATCTGGTGATCAGCACCGGGTACTCTTCGGAGTCCCCGACGCCGACGGTCATGTGCGCCTACTCCGGCGGCGCGGTCTGGAGCTGACGGCACCGACGGGAGATGACGTGCGCGGGGAGTGGCATGTCGACACGTTGCCCTTCGGTGTCACCCCGGCCGACCCGGTGGCCGATCGCGGGCTGACCGTGTCGGCGCCCGAGGTTGCCGCCGACATCGCCGGTATCGATCATCTCGTGTTCTCCAGCCCCGATCGCAATCACGCGGTCGCGCTGTTCGGTGCCACGCTCGGACTGGATTTCCGGCTCGACCGCCGAGTCGTCGACGGTCTGCGACAGTTGTTCTTCCGCCGAGGCGATCTCGTCGTGGAAGTCGTCGTCCCCGACAGCGCGCCCGCCGACGAGCCCATCCGCCTATGGGGTATTGCGTGGGGGAGCACCGACATTGGGGCTACCCATCGTCGCCTGACCGACGCCGGGGTCGGCATCTCCGAGGTCCGAGACGGCCGCAAACCGGGTACCAAGGTGGCCACCATCAACGACGATGCCCTTGCGACGCGTTCGATCATCATCGGCCGTTCGACCGTCATCGGCACTGACCACCCGCGCCGTGCCGCATCCGTCCACGACGAAGGAGCCCGATGAGCCTGTTCACCTCCGCAGCAGCCATGACCAACAAAGCGGTCATCCCCCTGTTCGGATTACCGGTCGTCGGTCCGGCACTGGGCAGGTCGATGACCGTGGTGACCTACACCGGCCGTCGGTCGGGCGCCACGTTCCGGCTGCCGGTCGCATATCGACACGGCACTGCGACCTCCGAGGGAGGGGCACCTCGTGACACCGTCCTGATCGGAGTGGCGCTGCCGGACAAGAAGAAGTGGTGGCGCAACTTCACCGGGAACGGTGGACCGCTGTCGCTGCTGCTCGACGGCGCCGAGCGGACAGGACATGCCGTCGCGACACGCGACGAGAAGGGTCCGGTGTCGGTGCGGGTGGTTCTCGACCCGGTCGGCTGAGTGCGGCGCCCGGCTATGCGTTGCTCCCGAAGGTCAGGACGCGACCCGGCCGGCGGACGCAGGGTTCCTGACCGGCATCACCAGTGTGGTCAGTTCGCCACGATCGGCCGAGCGGATCGTGGCGGGCTGATCTCTGCCGCGGAGTTCGACGAGCACGTCCGCGCCGATCGCGGTGCTGATCGCCGGATAGAGCGTCGTCATCTCGAACCAGAGGGTCAGCGCTACACCTGTCACCTCGGCCACCAGGCGCATCTCGTCGCCGAGCTCTGCGGTGCCAGAGTCGGAGTCGTCGTCGGACGGGCACGGGTACTGGCGAAGGGCGATCCGCCCCTCATCGATCTGCATCTCGACGAATTCTGCGGGGCCGCGCTCGAGTGCGTCGAGCAGTCCGGTCCTCGACGTCAGCATCGTTGTCGTCGTAGTCGGCAGCGCCCCGAGCAGCGCACGATGATCCGGGAAGGTGTCGTCGATCAATCGGCAGTGACGCCGGCGTCCGCCGGGAAGCGTGATCGTGAGGCCGTAGTCGTCGACAGTCAGCTCAACGACAGGGGAGTGTCGGAGATCGGCCAGGCACCGGCGCAGGTCGTCTGCGTGGACCGTGCCCGCACACGTCGCGCCCGTCTGCCCGGCGACGAGCGACCGAGTCGTGAGCCGAAAGCGATCGGTGGCAGTCATTGTGAGAGCCCCGTTTTCGATCTCCACGCGAACGCCGCCGAGGACGGCGAACTCCGCGTCGCATGCCGTGGTGGTGAGAACCTGGTCGGTCGCGGCGGCAAACATCGGTCCACTGATCGTCGTCACACCGGGTTCTGGCTGAATGTCCCACTGTGCCTTGATGAGCGAGGCAGTCGACCGTGCGGCTTCGGCCGCGCCGATGATCTCCGCGAGGTAATCGTCGAGACAACGCTTGGCATCGAGCGGTGCGGAGTCGAGCATCTTCCGCACCCCCACGATGGGCATGCCGATTTCTCGTAGGCGTCGAACCAGGACCGCACGGTCACATTGGCCCGGGGTGTACCAGCGGTAGCCCGAGCCTGGATCGACCCGATCTGGCCGCAGTAGCCCGGCGTCGTCGTAGAAACGTAGGGCGCTCGTCGTCAGGCCGCACGCATCGGCGAACGCCCCGATCGACATCATCTCCGAATTGGTCACCGGGACATCATCGGACCTCGACCTACCTGAAGGTCAAGCCGCTCCGCCGGATTCGAGGATGGCGCAGAGGTGTGCCTGTCATCAACGCATGGCGAGGTCACCGGCGTCCGTTGTGGTGTGCCGGTGACTTCGCGTGT
>NZ_MVPX01000234.1:0-1196 GCF_002043085.1 Gordonia sp. i37
CCCAGCCCGGGTGGACCCAGCCCGGGTGGGCCGAGACTGGGTGGTGGGTGATCGTGTGGATTTGTCCGTCGGTGGCCGTGTTGGCTGTTGGCTTCGCGGTGCACGACTCGCTGTACCCCGGTATCGAGGCGGGCTTCGCACCTCGATACCGGTGGTGAGGGCGGGTCGGCCGGTATGCCGGCCGCGTCTCGGATGTGTTCGACCGCGGCCCGAAACGTCCGATCGATCCGAAAGAATCGGTTGACCCGCAACGGATTCTGTGGCTGTCCGGGTTCGGTGTTGAGTCGCCAGCCGAAGCGTCCGGCGTCGGGGCCACTGCGATCAGTTCGGTGGTGTACTGGCCGGTGTCGGGGCCGACCATGCGGTTGTGCACGCCGCACGCCGGGGCGAGATCGTGGATGTCGGTGTTCCCGCCCCGCGCATAGTCGCGGGCGGCGTGGTGGATTTCGACGTGCACCATCGGCGCCGAACAGTCCGGATGTGAACAGCCCCCGTAGGAATCGGCCAGGGCCAGCCTTTGGCCCCGTGAGGCGAACCGACGGGCTTGCCCGAAATACAAGATCTCCGAGGAATGATCGGCGTACACCGCCAAATACTGTTGCGCCCGTGCCGCCACCTCCACCACGTCACCGATCGGCAGTGTCGTACCGGTGGCGGTACGTCCGAGACCGGCCTGCTCGCGTAATTCCTGGGAGGTGATCGACACGATCAACTGCGGCGGCAGACCCCGATGACTTTTGCCCAGCAACCCGCCGTCGAGGGCGGCGTGGAGCAGGGCACGGAATGCATCATGCTGGCGTTGCGCGGTGGTGCGTGTATCGCGTTGGGCCGCGGCCTCCACCACGTCCGGGGCGGCATCGTGGACGGATCCGTGCGGGGAGTGCTCGTCGTCGGGATTGTTGACGCCTTTGGCCGCCCATGACGCCAACACCACGTCGAACATCGCGCGGGTGGCCGGGTCCAGGCGGCCTTTGATCACCGACATCTGTTGGGCGTCTTGACGTCCCAACCATAGTTGCCGTTGCCGGGCCCGGTCGGCGGGTTCGGTCAGCTCGCCGTCGGGATCGACCCGTGCAAGTAGTTGTTGCCCGAGGACCCCCAACTCCGCGGGGGTGTGCTCGCGTGCCTGTTGCCCCAGCGTTTGCTCCGCTGCGGTGTGGACCTCGGCGGGCAACGCCACCGGGATCTTGCCGAGC
>NZ_MVPX01000235.1:0-280 GCF_002043085.1 Gordonia sp. i37
CAGTTGTTGCCCGAGGACCCCCAGCTCCGCGGGGGTGTGCTCGCGTGCCAGTTGCCCCAGCGTTTGCTCCGCTGCGGTGTGGACCTCGGCGGGCAACGCCACCGGGATCTTGCCGAGCACGTCGAGGACCGCGTGGACGTGGTCCGGGCCGAGGACTCCGTCGGCGACACCGTCGGCCAGGGTTGGTGCCGACGGCGGTAACGGCGTACCGCTGGGTGTCGTGAACTGCCCCAACGCCTGCAACCGTCGTTTACGACGGAAGGTGTCGGTGATCCGTAAT
>NZ_MVPX01000236.1:0-18150 GCF_002043085.1 Gordonia sp. i37
AACTCCGTCGGCGACACCGTCGGCCAGGGTTGGTGCCGACGGCGGTAACGGCGTACCGGTGGGTGTCGTGAACTGCCCCAACGCCTGCAACCGTCGTTTACGACGGAAGGTGTCGGTGATCCGTAAACGGCGACTGAGAAAACCGGAGATGTTCTGAAAACCCAGCTTCCGGTACACCCCGCGGTTCTCGACCTCGATCAGTGCGGGTTGACTCACCGATTCCATCCGCCGAGTGGCGCGTTCGTGTTCCTCGGTGACCGTCACCAGGTCGGTATCGGACAACACGTGTGGGGATGCGGCAGCAATACGGTCGAGGAGACCATGCAGCTGCGCATACATGCCCAGCATGTCCGCAGCAGCCGACGCATCACCGTCACCATCGACATCGGCCACCGCGATCACCCCCTCGCACGCTAATCGAACAGATCAACCCGTGAATATGTGTTCGAGTGGAGTCGGCGGCGTCCCTCACCGCAAGAGAAATCCGACAATTCGTTCGACTGATCTGTTCTACTAGCCGGCGGTGAGTGCTCGCAGCGGACGGAGTCCGTCACGGAGCCACAGGTAGATCTCGTCGTGGTTGAGCAGTGTGAAATGGTTCGCGCGGCCCAGGTGCATGCCGTCCTCGTCGCGGAATCCGATACGCCGGGAGCGGTGGAACCCTCGACCGCTCGGCGTCAAAACCAGACCGTCACCGATGAAGCGGCCGAGCGGGTGGCGCGGATTGCCGAAGAGGGAGGCCGTGACGAACAGATGGCGGGCGCCGGCGAGTAGTGGGACGTCCGCGCCGGGCGCCTGCCACCAGCCGTCCGGATCCGCCGATGGTCCATCCTCGGCGATGACGTTGCCGTGGAAGAGATCTCGGACGCCGGCACTGCGCCGACGCAACAACTCGCCGAACGGTCGGGTCACCGACAGCATGCGCAACGCCGACGACGCGGCGTGCACGCCCCGTGCCAGGGGCGCACCGAGGTGCGGGGAGCCGAGACTGACCGTCTCGGTCACCAACGGCACCCACGGCGCGCGGTTGCTCGTACCGAGGTGACACGCGCTGCGGATGACGAGGCCGCCCATCGAATGCCCCACGAGCGAGATGCGGGTGACCGGCACCGGCCACAGCAGGACCATCTCGCTCAGCAATCGGGCGAGGGTCGCGCCGTTGTCGCTGATGTGGCGGCCGGTGTTGTAGCGGATCTGCACCTCGGTGGCACCGATGTCGTCGACGAGCCGCGCTCCATAGGTCGGGCGTCCACCGAGTCGCCAGGCGTGTTCGGTCTCCATCAGCCCGTGCAGGAAGACGACGAGGTGTCCGGTGGCGCGCGGATACGCGGCGGCCAAGCCGTCGGTGGTCACGGCGACCGGCGACCCGCCGACACGGGGAGCCATCTGCGGCGCCAGCGGGGAATGTTCGTCGTCGAGGGCGTCGCCGATGAGTCCGTCGAGAATGCCGATCATGGCCGCGCCACGGACGGTCCTGGTGGGCTGAGGCCCGGTCTCGGGCAACGCGTCGGCGACGATCGTGGCCGAGTCCAGCACTCCGGTGATCGAGGTGTAGACCGCTTCACTGACCGCGTCGTGCACGGTGCGCACCGGCGCGACAGGCCTGCCGATCGCGAGGTCGAGCGTGCCGAAGACCGCCGCCGAGGTCGCACGGTGCACCCGCGCGATCCCGACGGTGGCCTTGCCCAGTTCGCTCAGTCCCAGTCGTGCCAGCGCACGGACTTCTCCCTGTTCGCCGACCAACCGCCTGCTGCTCATGGTCTCAGTGTACGTTCGTTCACTCGAATCGTCTCCGTGACGGCGGGATACCCGCATCGCCGGTTGGATAAACGACAGCAATCGAACATATGATCGCATGCGTGGGTATGGCTCGGATCGGCGGCGACAGCGGGCGACCCCACCGGCCTGCTTTCGTGCGCGTCGGCCACCGGGCGGTGCTGATCGATCTCAACGCGCTGTATCCGCAGACCCCGCACCACAGTGGCACTTATCATCCCGACGGCCTACAGATCCGGAAAGTCGCCACCGGAGTCCTCACCGAGTGGGGGCTGTCGGAGTGGGGAGAGTGGTACGGCAAGGTCACCTACACCCTGAGCGCACGCGACCGGCAGGAGTCGGTCACCCACTGGGTGCCCGCGTGGGCCCTGCGTCCCGCCGATGGCCCCGGTCGGGTCAGGCCGGACCGGAGATGATGCTGGGCCCCAACAGTTCGCAGACCGTCAACGCCAGGGCGAGATCGAGCCGGTCGCGATGTCCGGGTACCTCGGCCAGCGCTTTGCCGACGCGGTACTTGACCGTGTTGCGATGCAGGTTGAGGCGGGTCGCGGTATGCAGATGACTCTCTCGGGTCGCGTAGTAGACCGAGAGCGTCTCGCGCAGCGTCGCCGCCGTGGGTGAATCGTCGGCGAGACCACCGAGCACCTCCCGCACCCAGGCCGTGGTGGCCGGCAGATCCTGCGCGAGCAGCGAGGCGATGGCGACTCCGCGGTCAGCGAATCCCACGATCGATCCGGTGCCGCTGCCGGGCATGATCGCCACCGCATAGGCCCCGCGAGCCTGCTCATGGCTGCGACGGAATCCGTCGACGCCCGCACCGACCAGACCGAACGCACCCCGGAGTCCAGGTGGCAGGTCGATCTCACCGACCGCACGCTCACTCGACGCCGTGCGCAGCGGGAACCAGACCCAGATCGTCGACCGGTCCACGGCCGTGAGGATCGGAGGCCCGTCGGCGCGCAGGCGAACCGCGAGTTCCTCGGCGCCGCGGTGCAGGCGCCGGAGATCCACACCGTCGTCGTCGGACCAGATGATCGCGGCGAGATGCGGGCGGTCCAGCCGGTATCGGGTCTGCTCGGTGAAGGTGCGGCCGTCGGTGTCGGTGCCGTCGAGAACGCGACGAATCGCGGTCGAGGACAGCGTGGCGTCGGCGCCGAGCCATCGGCGGCGTTCATCCTCGTACGCCTGGAACACATAGAGGGTGATCCAGTCGATGTAGCCGAACATGACGCCCGAAATGTGTCGGGTCACCGCCATCGCCCGGTCCGCGTCCAGGTCCAGTTCACCGATCATCTGATAGCACAACAACATCACCGCGTTCTGGCCCAGATGATAGGCGCGCACAAGGGAATTCGACGGCACATCGCGTTGCGCGAGGCGCAGTGCGTACTCGACCGCGGCGGTCGTCGGCTGCAGATGATCGACGGGGATGTCGTTGGCGAGAACGTGGATGATCGTCGAGACGTTGCCGTGCACACTCGCCTCGAGCATCTCGACGAGCTTCGGATCCGCGTCGAGATGGTCGATCTCGCGGGCCATCATGGCGGTCAGATCCGCGACGATGGTCGCCTCCTGCGCGCGGAGCCGGCGCGCGATCGCCGTGACCACCTCCTGCAACTCGGCATCGGCGGTCGCAGGCATGCGGGCCAGCCGCGCACGCGCCTGCGTCCCTCGATCGCCATCGACCTCGGTCATCGGCGCCTACGCAACGATGCCAGGGCCGCCGACGCAGCGTGATAACCGCACAGGCCGTGCACGCCCGCGCCGGGCGGGGTGGACTGTGAACACAAATAGACCCCGTCGACGCCGAGCGCGTACGGGTTCGCCGATAGTCGCGGGCGCGCCAGCATCTGCAGCCCGTCATTGGCTCCGCCGATGATGTCTCCGAGAGCGAAATTGGGGTTGTAGGACTGCAATTGACGGGTACCGGTACTGCGCACGGTGACGATCCGATCGCGGAATCCGGGGGCGAAACGTTCGATCTGGGCGGTCACCGCGTCGGTGGCGTCGCCGTCGTATCCGCGGGGTACGTGGGCGTAGGCGTAGATCGGATTGAGTCCGCCGCGGCTGCGCGACCGATCGGCGAGATACTGCTGCCCGAGCAGGACGAACGGCCTGTCCACCATGATCCCGGCGGCCCGCTGCCGCTCGGTGTGCCACACCTCGGAGGCATCACCACCGAGATGAACGGTTCCCGCGCGTCCGCAGTCGGGAGTCGTCCAGGGGATGTCGCCGTCGAGGGCGTAGTCGACCTTGAACGCCGACGATCCCACGCGGTAACGCTGCAACGCGCGTCTCACCCTGGCCGGCATCTGGTCACCATAGATCGAGAGTGCCTGCGCGGGTGAGAGATCCAGCAAAACCAGATCGGCGGACGGGATGTCGGAGCGCGCCGAGACCAGTGTGCCGGTCTCGATCTTGCCGCCGTGGTCACCGATCGCGGCCGCCGCGGCGGTGGCGATCGCACCGGAACCCCCTCGGGCGACCGGCCACCCGTGGCGATGTCCGCTCGCCGCGATCATCATGCCCAGCGAAGCGGTGAGCGGCCGGTCGAGTCGGGTGAACGCGTGCGCCGCGATACCGGCGAACAGCGCGCGACCGCGATCGGTACGGAACCAGCGGGCCATCACGGTCGCGGGCAATACCGCACGCGGCCCGAAGGCCGCCAGCCGCAACGGATGCCGCGGCAGATGTACGACCGGACGAAGGAGATCCTCGCCGAGCTCGTCGAAGCCGCGCGCGAGGTCACCGAGGGCCAGCCGCCAACGCAGGCCGTCGGGGCCGAGTCCGTCGGCGGTCCGATCGATGCTGCGGTACAGGAGTCCGGCAGTCCCGTCGTCGAGGGGATGGGCGCAGTCGATCTCCGGGAGGCACCAGGTCAAGCCGTAGGACTCCAGGCCGACGCTGCGCCAGAACGGCGAACCCATTGCCAGTGGGTGAAAGGCCGCACAGTGATCGTGGATGAGGCCCGGTTCGGTCAGCTCGCCCGACCGACTACCCCCGCCGACCTCGTCGGCGGCCTCGAGGACGGTGACCTCGACGCCGTTGCGGGCGAGATGCAGGGCGGCGGCGAGCCCGTTGGGCCCGCCGCCGACGACGACGGCAGTCGTCACGGTTGCACCTGCCGCGAGGGTGTCGAGCGCATCCGGGGTTCGGTCACGATCTCAGGATCGGTGAGCGCGCGGCGGGCGTCAATGTCGAGCGTCCAGTCGACCTGCACCGGGATCGGCCCATTGGGCAACCACGGCTGCTCGGCAACCGCGTCGGCGACCCGGTAGGTGCCCGTCTCGATGACCCCGAGCGCCGCGTCGATCACCTTGTAGCGCTGGGTGCCCTTGTGGATGGGTTGCGACTCGATCCAGGCGATCGTGAACTCACCGGGCGCGAAGTCACAACGGCGCTGCAGGGCCGCGATCATCTTCTCGTCGTGCAGGTGTCCGTCACCGAAGTTGAAGGCCACCAGCGAATTACACGAGAACTCGGCCTCTCGCAGAGTGTAGGTGTCGATGTCGTCGCCGAGGTGACGCATCATGAGTGAGAACAGCGCACGCCCCTGACTGTGCAGGGAACGCCACGCCATCATCTGGTGCATGACGACGTCGGCGACCTCCGGTGGATACGACGCGAGCAGCTGGGTCCTGGTGTTCTTCGATGAGCGCACCACGCACTGGTCGAGTTTGTCCTCGGCGCCCGGTGCGAAGGCCCACGTGGCCGACGCCCAGTTCCCGGCGTACTGCCGCATCGACGGCAGGAACGACACGAGGTCCGGGCGGAGATTGCCCAGCACCGGGAAGAAGCACAGCGCTGCGGCGATCAGGGCGAGCACCCACGGCATGGTGGTGTCGGTCAGCGCGAAACCGTCCCACGTGGGGTGTCCCCAGAACAAGAAGATCGACGCGTAGGCGAACAGGATGTTCCACTCCAGCGGGACCGCGAGGGGGAAGGTGGAGAAGATGAACAGGTGGAAGCAGACCATCAGCACCACGCCCGCCAGCGTGAGCCACTTGTTGGTGGAGAACAGCAGCACCAACGGAGTCACGATCTCGACGATGGTGCCCAAGACGTGCCCGACTCCCGAGGCGAGGCGCGACGGTCGCATGTCGTGCGGGAAGTCGCGGTAGTGGGCGCGTTTGATCGACCGGAACGGCAACCAGGGGGTGTTCGACAGCATCGGCGGGATGACCATCGAGAAGTGATGTCCCAGTTTGGAAATGCCGGCCCCGACCCAGACGGTGACGATCAGGAGCTTGAGCGCCAGGATCATGTCCACGTAGGGCAGGAAGGCGAAGAACACCAGTGCAGGCAGGTACTGCTCGGACCGTGCCGCGATGAAGATCACCTTGTCGCGCAACCCGATGACCACGAAGAGCGCGATCAGCGGGTAGAGCACCACCGGATTCACCACGCCGTGATCACCGGCGACGACCGAGTTCATCGACGATGACGCAACGCCCGGGAGTGCCAGTGCGACAACGATGGTGATCAGGATTGCCGCGTAGACCACGACATCGGCGACAGTTCGGGAATCACCTCTGGTGAACGGTACGCGTCCCGGCCACGGTGGCAGGCGGATCGTCTCCGGCCGTAACCAGAACAGGAACCCACCGGTCATCGGTTTGAAATGGCCGGCCAGCGGACCCCACGACCCGCCGAGCCCGAGGGTTTCGAGCAGGACGGTCCACAGGACCACCTTTTGATACACGATCAGTTCGTTCCACCAGGAACCGACGTCGACAACGTTGAGTCCCGAACTGAACGTCGCGATACACAGTCCCGCAACGATATACAGCACGCCGACCTTGATCAGGTAGATCGTGTGCACCATCTTGGGTGTGCCGAAGCCGTATTCGGCCCAGTGCGCGCCGAGAACGCGCAGCCGGTCGAGAAACGGCCTGTCGAGAAAGGTCTCCGGTTCCACGGGCGGGAAATCCGGGGTGGTGAATCCCATGGGTACTCCTTCGGGGTGAAGCGGAATTGGTGGGTGGTTTCGGGGTGCGGACGCGTTCGGCCGACCCGACGCCGTCGTGCGGCCGGTTCGGGGGGAGGGAGAATGCGATTGCGCGGGGACTACAACAGCGCGCGCTACAACGCTGTCGGCGTTGCGAATTGCCGGCGGAGAGCTGGTTTGTCGATCTTGCCCACCGGGTTTCGGGGGAGGGCCTCGACGATGTGGATCGACTCGGGGATCTTGGCCCTCGTCACCAGCGAGCCGAGATGCCGCGTGAGGTCGTCGTCGTCGATGGTGTGGTCGGGGTAGGTGACGACGAAGGCGATCGGGATCTCTCCGTACACCGGATGGGGTGCGCCGACGACCGCGCACTCGAGGACTCCCGGGTGGGTCGCGAGGGCGTTCTCGATTTCCTTGGGGTACAGGTTTTCTCCGCCGCGGATGATCAAGTCCTTGATGCGGTCGACAATCGTCAGATAACCATCGGCATCGAGTCGGCCGACGTCGCCGGTGTGCAGCCGACCCTCGCCGACGGTCTTCGCGGTGTCCTCGGGACGATTGAGGTAACCGCGCATCACATTGGGTCCGGTGATGACCACCTCACCGACGTCACCGGTGGGTAGGTCCGCGCCGTCGGCTCCGACCACATGGATGCGCTGGCCCTCGATGGCCGGCCCCACGGTGCCGAGCTTGCGTACCCCGTGACGCGGGTTGCACGTCGATGCGCAGGTGCCCTCGGTGAGTCCGTAGCCCTCGAGAATCGGTATCCGCAGGCTGTTCTCGACGCGATCGAGAAGTTCTGCGGAAATCGGTGCGGCGCCGCAGATCGCGAAACGCAGGGAGTCGAGCGTCCGAGCCCGACGCTCGAGGTCGGGATGGGAGACCAGCAGTGCATAGATGGTCGGTACGGCCGAGAAGTAGGTGGGTCGTAGACGTTCGACGTCGTCGAAGAACCTCGAGACCGAGAACCGTCCGGTGATGCTGAGTCGTCCGCCGGCCAGGATCGGCGCCAGGAAGCTCACGCAGATCGCGTTCACGTGGAACAGCGGCAGGATCAGTAATGCGTGATCGTCGGCGTCGAGCTCGAGGTGGTGTGCCATTGCCGTGGCCATGTAGCGCAGGTTCGCGTGGGTCAGCCGAACTCCCTTGGGACGTCCCGTCGATCCGGAGGTATAGATCAGCAAGGCATCGTCGGCGTCGGCGGGCTCGGTCGGCGCCCGCCACCCCGTGGTGGGGGCCGGAGACAGGTCGTCGACGTGGAGCACGGGCCGGTCGGCCCGCAGATCCGCGGCGTCGGACACGACGACCGCCGCGCCGCAATCCGCGAACTGATACTGCATCTCGTCAGCGGTGAACGTTGGGTTGACCGGGGTCGCCACCGCGCGCAGACGCCACGCGGCCATCAGGACGACGAGCAGTTCGGCACGGTTCGGCAGGACCGTCGCCACGACGTCACCATGCCGGACGCCGAGTCGCTGCAGCTTCTGGGCACATGCATCGACCCGGTCGGCGAAGCCGCGGTAGGTGAGGTCGACGGTGTCATCGGCGACGCACGGAGCGTCGCCACGCTCGCGGAGATCCCAGGCGAAGAACGAGGAACTGATCACTGGTGCATACCCTTTCGCATGTCTGTGACTTATGACACTAGAAAGGGGTGATGTGATGTGGAACGGTCTCACGAGCCAGAGTTCGGACGCGCGTTTGTGCCCGGAGGACAACGTCGGGGCCACGTCCCGGAAACGATTCCGGTCGGGGGAGAGGTCGGTCAGTCGTGAGTGACCTTGGTGCCGAACAAGATCGCGGCGTCGGTGGTGGCGACGGTGATCAGGGGACGACGACCCGCGAGATACCCGAGTGGTCCGTCGGGTGCAAAGGACCACTGCGCCCGCGCGGTGCGGAGTCGGGCGACGATCCGGTTGGTCGACCACGAGCTACGACCGTCGAGGACCTGGGCGGTCGGTAGGGGGATCTGATGCGTTCCGGGAAGCAGGCGCGGTCCCAGCCGCGCATCGAGTGCGGCGACATCGTGGCCGTCCACGGTCATCGCGGTGGTGATCCGGCGGCCGGATCGTTCGCGGGTGAACTCGCCGAGGTGCTTGGGGATTCCCCAGAGCTCGCGTCCGCCCGTGCGCGAGTTCGGGCTGGTCACCCAGATGTCGGGAATGCTGACCCGCACACCGTGACGTGGCGAGACCACCGGATAGGTCGTGAGCAGTTCTTCGTACTGCAGGACCCCGCCCTCGGTGTAGTGCAGGACGGCGGCGACGACGAGTACCTTGCCCGCCACCGCGAGCAGGCGGGCTCCGGAGGGTATGACGCCGAACGCCTCGGCTGGTAGGTCGGCGCGCGGAACGACGAACGCCGACATGAGAGCGTCGCCACCGAGATACCACGGCTCGGGTGGGTAGCTCACCCCGTCTGCGCCGACGTGCCATGCCCGATCGATGCTGACCGGAATCCTGGTGGTCGTCATCAGTTGATACCCCCTGTCCGATGGTCGGGCCACGCCGCAGCGCAACGCCCTGATGGAACGAACCTACCGATACGTCTCAGCCACGCACAGGGCGGGAGGCCCACCACAACAGAGGAGCCCACCACAACAAGAGACTCCGATCGAGAATGCCGGGTCGGGGGTCTGGCACTCTCGGTCGGAGTCATAGGTGAGATCGTCGGGGGTGGCGAGTGCGTTACACATCGTCGGAAACAATTTCCCCAAACGCCGAGCCGGCTCGACATCACACCGCCGAACACCCGGGGAGCACACCCAGCGATGACCGATCCCACCGTGTACGCCGATGATCTCCAGCCTGGTCAGCGCCATGATCTCGGCATTCATACGGTCTCCGAGTCCGAACTCGTCGACTTCGCGTCGCAGTGGGATCCGCAGGCGTTTCACGTCGACAGGGCAGCCGCGGAGTCGGGGGCATTCGGTGGTCTGATCGCCAGCGGAATCCACAGTCTCGCGATCGCGCAGCGACTCGCGGTCAGCTCGGTCCTGACCTCGTGGAGCGTGATCGCCGGACGCCGGCTCCGGGAGATGGAGTTCTTGGCGCCGGTACGTCCCGGGGACACATTGTCGGGATCCATGCGGATCGAATCCGTCGACCTCGACGCGCGCGGCCGTGGCCTGGTGACCTATACGACCGAACTGGTGAATCAGACCGGGGTGGCGGTCCTACGCTTCGACGCCGATGTCTACCTCCGATCCCGGGGCGCGCACTGAACGAATACGTGCTGAACGAATACGTGCTGTCAACTGTGCGAGGATCGTCCATGTGACCGCGAAACCAGACCGCGACCGGCGCCGGGCAGACCTGCGCCGCCTGCGACAGGTGCGCGACCGGATCGACCGCGACTACGCCCACCCTCTCGATGTGGAGGCGCTTGCGAGCGGCATCGCGATGTCGGCGGGACATCTGAGTCGCGAATTCAAGCGCGCATACGGTGAATCGCCGTACTCCTACCTGATGACGCGGCGTATCGAACGCGCGATGACCTTGCTGCGGCGAGGCGATCTGTCGGTCACCGACATCTGTTTCGCCGTGGGCTGTTCGTCTCTGGGGACCTTCAGCACCCGCTTCACCGAGCTCGTCGGTATGTCGCCCACCGAGTATCGCCGTCGCGCCGCGGACGAGACCCTGGGCATTCCGACGTGTCTGGCCACACAGATCACCAGACCGATCAGGAATCGAGAAGTCTCACCGGCCGGGCGCCGCTAGCGTTGTCGGCATGGACATCACCATTGCCTACACCTTTCTCCCACAGACCGATCCCGACGCGGCACTCGGGTTCTATCGCGACGCCCTCGGATTCGAGGTTCGCAACGACGTCGGCTACTCCGGCATGCGCTGGCTCACCGTGGGGCCCCCGAACCAGCCGCAGACCGCTGTCGTGCTCCACCCGCCCGCCGTCGATCCCGGCATCACCGAACAGGAGCGGGAGACGATCCTCGATCTCATCGCCAAGGGCACCTACGGCGCAGCACTGACGTTGGCCACCGACGACCTCCAAGGCGTGTTCGACAAGCTCCAAGCTGCCGGGGCCGAGGTCATCCAGGAACCGATGGACCAACCGTACGGTGTGCGCGACTGCGCATTTCGCGACCCGACGGGCAACCTGCTGCGCATCAACCAGACTCCCTGACGCCCGGGCCACGTGACGCCCGAGACCTTGCCATCCCACCAGAGAAGCCCGACCGCAACGGAGAGCCGATGAGCCGGACGCCGACGAGATCGACGCCCCACCCCGCCGACACCCACGACATCATCCGGGTGCATGGCGCCCGGGCGAACAACCTGCGCAACGTCGACGTCGAGATCCCCAAACGGCGCCTGACGGTGTTCACCGGGGTGTCGGGATCGGGGAAGAGCTCGCTGGTGTTCGCGACGATCGCCGCGGAATCGCAGCGGATGATCAACGAAACCTACAGTGCTTTCGTCCAGGGCTTCATGCCGAGCCTGGCCCGGCCCGACGTCGACGTGCTCGAGGGCCTGACCACGGCGATCATCGTCGACCAGGAACGCATGGGCGCCAACCCGCGGTCGACGGTCGGTACCGCCACCGATGCCAACGCCATGTTGCGCATCCTGTTCAGTCGTCTCGGCGAGCCGGCCATCGGTTCGCCACAGGCGTTCTCGTTCAATGTCGCCTCGGTGTCGGGTGCCGGGGCCGTCGAGATCGAACGCGGTGGCCGAAAAGTCAAGGAACGCAGGGAGTTCAGCATCACGGGCGGGATGTGTCCGCGATGCGAGGGGCGAGGCGAGGTCTCCGACTTCGACCTGACGGCCCTCTACGACGAGACGAAATCCCTCAACGAGGGCGCACTGACGATTCCCGGCTACTCGATGGACGGCTGGTACGGGCGCATCTATCGCGAGTGCGGATTCTTCGACCCGGACAAGCCCATCGCCAAGTTCACCAAACGACAACTCGACATCCTGCTCCATTCCGAGCCCAAGCGGATCAAGGTCGAAGGCATCAACGTCACGTTCGAGGGTCTGATCCCCAAGATCCAGAAATCGATGCTCGCCAAGGACCGGGAGGCGATGCAACCGCACATCCGAGCGTTCGTCGACCGTGCGATCACCTTCACCGTGTGCCCCGACTGCGACGGCACGCGGCTGTCCGAACTCGCACGATCATCGAAGATCGACGGTCGCAGCATCGCCGACGTCTGCGCCCTGCAGATCACCGACCTCGCCGACTGGGTGCGCAGCCTGCAGGGATCGTCGACGGCATCGGTGAGTCCGCTTTTGACCTCACTGTCGGAACTGCTGGACTCCTTCGTCGCCATCGGTCTGGGCTACCTCTCCCTGGATCGACCGGCAGGCACGCTCTCGGGCGGAGAGGCTCAGCGCACCAAGCTGATCCGTCATCTGGGCTCCTCTCTGACCGATGTCACCTATGTCTTCGACGAACCCACGATCGGGCTGCACCCGCACGACATCGAGCGGATGAACGATCTCCTGCGACAACTACGCGACAAGGGCAACACGGTGCTCGTCGTCGAACACAAACCGGAGGCCATCGCGATCGCCGACCACGTCGTCGACATCGGCCCGGGCGCGGGCACCGAGGGTGGTCAGATCGTCTTCGAGGGCAGCGTCGAGGGACTGCGCGGCGCCGACACCCTCACCGGCCGCCACCTCGACGACCGCGCCACACTCAAGGCGACCCTGCGTGAGGCGACCGGCATCCTCGAGGTCCGTGGCGCGAACACCCACAACCTCCGCGATGTCGACGTCGACATCCCGCTCGGTGTGCTTGTGGTACTGACCGGCGTCGCCGGATCGGGGAAGAGTTCGCTCATCGGCGGATCCGTGGCCGGACGCGACGGCGTCGTCAGCATCGATCAGGGTGCGATCAAGGGTTCGCGGCGCAGCAACCCCGCCACCTACACCGGCCTGCTCGAGCCCATCCGCAAGGCGTTCGCCAAGGCCAACGGCGTCAAACCGGCTCTGTTCAGCGCCAATTCGGAGGGCGCATGCCCCAACTGCAAAGGTGCGGGCGTCGTCTATTCCGATCTGGCGATGATGGGCGGGGTCTCGACGATCTGCGAGGTCTGCGAGGGCAAGCGATTCCAGGCCGAGGTACTCACCTACACCTTCGGCGGTGCCGACATCGACGAGGTACTGGGGATGTCGGTGGCCCAGGCCGAGCGGTTCTTCTCCGACGGGGACGCGAAAATCCCTGCTGCACACAAGATCCTACAGCGACTGTCCGACGTGGGGCTGGGCTATCTACGGATCGGACAACCGCTGACCACACTGTCCGGCGGGGAACGTCAGCGCCTCAAACTGGCCGCACAGATGGGGGAGAAGGGTGATGTCTACATCCTCGACGAACCCACCTCCGGGCTGCATCTGGCAGATGTCGAGCAACTGCTCGGACTACTCGACCGCCTCGTCGACGCCGGGAAATCGGTGATCGTCATCGAACACCATCAGGCCGTGATGGCCCATGCCGACTGGATCATCGACCTCGGACCTGGAGCCGGACACGACGGCGGTCAGGTGGTGTTCACCGGCACCCCGGCCCAATTGGTCTCGGAGCCAACCACACTCACCGGCCGCCACCTCGCCGACTACGTCGGCGCCTGACGGCTCAGCCGTCGGCAGAAACGATGACGATCGCGAAGACCAACGTGTCCCCGGCATTGATGCCGGCCGACGGATTGCCGTCGGGGTAGCCGTCGGCGGGTGCGATCGCCACCGCGACCGTGGAGCCGACGCGTTGGCCGGCGATCGCCTTGCTGAATCCCGGAACCACTTGTGCCAGTGAGAATTGCGCGGGCTGGCCGTGGGTGTAGCTGCTGTCGAACTGCAGTCCGGTGCGTCCGTCGACGCCGACGTAGTTGACGGTGACGTTGGCGCCCTGCCCGACGGTCTGGCCGTCACCACCGCTCAACGTGTGCACCTGCGTCTCGGTAACCGCGAACGGCGTGGTCACCGACACCTGCGGGGCGGAGGTGTCATTCTTCGCCCCGGTTACCGTGACCCGTCCGGTCGATCCGTTCAGTGACCAACTCGGCGGCTCGTCGTCGGACGAGCCACATCCGGCCACCATCACCACGGCGAGAAGGGCGATCGATGCGAGGACTCCTCGAAGCATGCGCATGCCGCGCAACGCTACTACCTACGCGGTCTCGGCGACCAACGATGCCAGACGGCGCACCTCCTCGACACTGCCCGGCGAGACCAGCATCGTGGTGACGCCTGCATTCTCCCAGACCGCGATCTGTTCCCGGACATGATCGACATCGCCGACGATGGCCGAATCGTCGACCACCTGGTCGGGGATGATCGCCGCGGCGTCGTCCTTGCGCCCGGACCGGAACAGCGAGGTGACCTCGTCGACGACCTCGCCGTAGCCCATGCGCCGGTAGACCTCGGCGTGGAAGTTGGTGTCCTCGCTGCCCATTCCGCCCATGTAGAGAGCCAGGAACGGTTTGATCGCGGCGTAGGAGGCGTCGCGGTCGTCGGTGATGACGATCTGGGCGGTCGCGCAGATCTCGAAGTCCTCCCGACTGCGGCGGGCGCCGGGCCGGGCGAATCCCTCGTCGAGCCACGCGTTGTAGGTGTCGGCCATCCGTGGCGTGTAGAACAACGGCAACCAGCCGTCGGCGATCTCCGCGGCAAGAGCGATGTTCTTCGGTCCCTCGGCGCCGAGCATCACCGGGATGTCGGCCCGCAGCGGGTGAACGATCGGCTTGAGCGGCTTGCCCAGTCCGGTCGCACCGGGCCCGGTGTAGGGCAGCGGGTAGTGCGGACCGTCGCTGACCACCGGCGCCTGTCTCGCCCACACCTGCCGCATGATGTCGATGTATTCACGGGTGCGCGCCAACGGCTTCTCGAACTTCTGCCCGTACCAGCCCTCGACCACCTGCGGACCCGACACACCGAGGCCGACGATGTGCCGGCCACCGGAGAGATGGTCGAGGGTGAGGGCGGCCATCGCACAGGCGGTGGGCGTGCGCGCCGAGAGCTGCAAGACCGACGTGCCCAACCGCATCCGCTGCGTCGAGGCGCCCCACCAGGCCAGCGGGGTGTAGGCGTCCGAGCCCCACGCCTCGGCGGTGAAGACCGCGTCGAACCCGGATTCCTCGGCGGCGAGCACGAGTTCGTGGTGGTTCGGTGCCGGCTGCGCACCCCAATATCCCAGCTGCAGTCCGAGTTTCATCGTTCTCCTTCGCGGCGCGTGAGGCGCCGACCATCGTGGGCGAGCGGCGCGTTCCTCGACGGTATCCCGCGACGGTGCCCGGCTCAATACCCAATAGGGGCAATTTGTTGACTACTCTGGGGGCATGTCGTTGCGTCACGCGATCCTCGCCGAACTCCTCGACGACGGCGCCAGTGGGTATCAACTGGCCAAGACCTTCGACGTGGCGGTTGCGAGCTTCTGGTTCGCGACGCCGCAGCAGTTGTATGCGGAACTGTCGCGTCTGGAGGCCGACGGCCTGATCCGCGGTCGTGAGGTGACCCAACAGGGCCGACCCAACAAGCGCGTCTTCACCCTGAGTGACACCGGGCGTGCCGCACTCGTCGACTTCGTCTCGGCCGCATCCAAACCCACCTTCGTGCGCGACGATCTGCTGGTCAAGGTGCGGGCGTGCGATGTCGGCGAGGCGGCCACCCTGATCGAGACCCTGCATGCCCGTCGGGCGCACGCGTTGGCCAAGGCCGAGCTGATCGAATCGCTGCTCGCGAAGATGCGTGGGGAGATGTCCGAGGACCGGTACCTGGCCGAGAGTCCGCGCGTGGGACCGTATCTCACGGGGCTGCGCGGCATCGCCTTCGAGCGGGAGAATGCGGCGTGGTGTCGCCGTGCAGCCGACGTCCTGTCCGCGCGCCTCGACCGGACCGAGACGACGCACTGAGCACGGCGCGCCTATCCGCTGTGGGCTCCGCTTTCGGCCTCGGCGCGAATCCGGTCGAACTGCGCCCCCATCGCCTCGGCGAGTGCGGTGGCCCCGGACAACGGTCGGACCATCACCATCAACTCGTCGATCTTGCCGTCGGCGTCGAGATGAAGGAAATCGCAGCCGGTGATCGCCCTGCCGTTCACCGTCGTCTCGAACATCAGGGCATGGTCGGGCGCTCCGGGCGCACCGAACTCCTTGACGTAACGGAAGTCCTCGAACACCCGGAGCACGCCACGCAGGATGGCCGCGGTGATCGGTTTGCCCTGATAGGGCGCGAAAGCGACCGGACTGATGAAGGTCACGTCCTCGGCGAGAAGCTCGTCGACGGCTGCCATGTCCCGGTTTTCCACCGCTTTGCGGAACGGGTGCATTCGATCACGACTCCTTGGTCAATTAATTGACTATCTGGCGCCGACAGTAGACCGCCTGCTGTCGGTGTGTCCAGCGTCACTGGGCGACAGAACGCCGTCGACCATCCGATACACGGCGTCCATCCGGGCGAGATGCGTCCGATCATGGGTGACCAGAATCGTTGCGGTTTCGGTGGCGGCGGTGAGGTCGATCAGCATCGAGAGCACCTGTGCCCCACGCTCGGTGTCGAGCGCCGAGGTGGGCTCATCGACCAACAAGAGGTCGGGCTCGTTCATCAATGCCCGCGCGATGTTGACCCGTTGACGCTGTCCGCCGGAAAGGTGGGCAGGCAACCGGTGCACCATCCCGTCCAGACCGACGGCGACCAACAGGTCTCGGGCCCGAGCAGTGGTGGCGCGGCGCCGGGCTGCGCCGACGATCCGGGATTGTCCGAGATGTGCGGTCACCTGGAGTTGCTCGAGAACCGTCAGCGACGGCAGCAGATTGGGCTCCTGGAAGACCAGGCCGATGCGCTCGCGACGCACCCTGGTGGCCGCAGACGCGCTCAATTGCGCCAGGTCGACTGTCCCGCAGCCACTTGCCGAACGGTGCGAGCTGCGTTGGGTCAGGAGAACACGTCCGCTGTCGGGACGGCGTAGCGCTCCGGCCACGGCAAGCAGACTGGATTTCCCGGATCCCGACGGCCCGGTGACGGCACTGATCGTCCCGGCGTCGAAGGTTGCCTCGATGTCGTCGAGGGCGGTGAGGTGGCCGGTGCCATCGGCATAGCTCATCGTCACGTGCTGCAGCGTCAGGGTCGGTACGCGTCGTGGCGTGGTCATCGGTTGCTCCCGAGTGCGGTGAGGGGATCGGTGGTGATGAGGAAACGCAGTGCCGCACCGGCGCCGAGGACGCCGAGTCCGATGGTGGCCAGCGCGGGCAACAGGGTGGTGGAGGCGGTCACGACAAACGGGATCGAGCCCAGCAGGGTGCCGCCGCCGACGGCAACCGCCAGACCGAGGCCGCACCCCACGACCAGGATGAGCACGGCCTGGCCGAGGGCGTCGCGCACCAACGAGGCGGTGGACGCCCCCAGCGCCTTGAGTACCGCGATGTCGGGGACGCGTTGCACGGTCCACACGGTGAAGAACGCACCGATGACCAGTGCTGAGATCAGCAACAACATCACCGTCATCAGTGTCAGCGACGAGTTCTCGGCGCTGTAGGACGCCAACGCCGACAGCGCATCGGACCCGGAGCGGATGGTGGTGCCACTCGAGGCGGCCACGGACTGCGTATCGGTGCCGACACGTGGTGTCACCGCGAGTACCGTGGCGGCGCCGAACTGCGGTACCAGGTCCCGCCACGTGTCGATGGGCAGGTAGATGACCGGGCTGTGGGCGTACCACTGGTCGCCGACGATTCGTCCGACGGTCATCGTCCGCCCGCCGACCTGGATGGCCTGGCCTCCACGGAGCCCGAGAGACGAGGCGATCGGCGCTGCGACATCGACGGTGCCGGTGACCGGGCGGTCGTTTCCGCCGAGGCCGAAGAGCACCACCGGCATCGGATCGGTATGTGTGGTCGAGGTCGCGCGGTCTCGCGAGATGCCGACGGGCACCACGTCTTCGGCACGGTGTTGCCAGGTCGCGATCTGCGAGGTGGTCAGCACCGACTGATCGAAGGAGGGCGCGGACCCGGTGTCGGCGAACACGATCATCGAACCGGGCAGTGATTGCAGGGCGGAGATGTTCTGGTGGCGCAATCCCGCGGTGAGTCCGCCCAGGAAGGTGACGAGCACCGACACCAGCACCACCACCAGGGTGATGAGCGCGAATCGTCCTCTGGCTCTTCGGAGATCACGAATGGCGACGAACATGGAGAGTCCTTTCGGTGGTCGGTTGCCAGTGTGGCGGGCATCGGGGATGCGGCGCGTCGAGAGTTGGAGGGTCACGGGGTGCATCGTTCGGCACCGGCGACTCGCACTTTCGATGGATGCGCGGCAGTGCACCGCCGATAAACTGAATCGACATGCACTCCTCACCGTTGGCCCCGGTCTTCACCGCCCTGCGCGCGGCCCTGCACACCATGGCCGCCGTGCTCGCGGTGGTGGTCGCGGTCCGCGCGGTGGGCAGCGGCGGCGCGACGTCGGAGG